>JAEZBT010000346.1 GCA_023426865.1 Actinomycetes bacterium | reverse complement strand
GCAGCCGCGTCGCGCGCTCCACGCCGAGCACGAGCACGCCGGTGGCCATCGGGTCGAGCGTGCCCGCCTTGCCGACCTTACGTGTGGCCGCCACCCGCCCCCCCCGGCGGGGGCCCCCCCCCCGGGGCCCTCGACGACGGCGGTCGGCTCGCCCTCGGCGTCGTCGGTGGTCGTGGCCACGCCCAGGCGGATCGTCGCCGTGTACTCCTTGTCAGCGCCCACGACGTACGTGAGCAGCCGCGTCGCGCGCTCCACGCCGAGCACGAGCACGCCGGTGGCCATCGGGTCGAGCGTGCCGGCGTGGCCGACCTTCCGTGTGCCCGCCAGCCGCCGCACCCGGGCGACGACGTCGTGGCTGGTCAGGCCCGCCGGCTTGTCCACGACGACGAGGCCGTCGGTCACCGGTCGGTCGCCCCCGCGTCGTCGGCGTCGGCCTCGTCGTCGAGCTCGTCCTCGGAGGGGTGCCGGTACGGGTCGGCGTCACCGGCGTACTGCGCCGTGGCGGCCAGCGCGGCCACCTCGGCGTCGCGCCGTGCGGCCTCGCGCAGGGCCTCGGCGATGCTCGCGGCCGTCTCCGGGACGGCGTCGGGCACGAACTCGAGGGAGGGCGTCAGGCGGACGCCCGTCTGCTTGCCCACCTCGGAGCGGATCAGGCCCTTGGCGGACTCGAGCGCGGCGGCGGAGTCGGCCCGCGCGGCCTCGTCGCCGAGCACCGTGTAGAAGACCGACGCGTGCTGGAGGTCGCCGGTCACGCGCACGGCCGTGACCGTGACGAAGCCGAGGCGCGGGTCCTTCACGCGACCGTCGAGCATGCGCGCGACGATCTCCTGGATCCGCTCGGCGAGCTTAGTGGCCCGGGGGTGGTCGACCATGGCCGCTGTCCCTTCCGCTGTCCGTGTGGGGCGGGTCCCCCCAACGCACCGATGACCGCCGATGGCCACCGGCCCAGCCCCTCGCGCGAGGGACTGGGCCGGCGTCACCAGCGTCAGGCGCGGGGCTTCTCCCGCATCTCGTACGTCTCGATCACGTCGTCGACCTCGATGTCGTTGAACGACCCGAGCCCGATGCCGCACTCGTAGCCCTCGCGGACCTCCGTGGCGTCGTCCTTGAACCGCTTGAGCGAGTCGATCGACAGGTTGTCCCCGATGACCGTGCCCTTGCGCAGGACGCGCGCCTTGGCGTTGCGGCGGATGATGCCGGACCGAACGAGCGAGCCCGCGATGTTGCCGAAGCGGCTGGAGCGGAAGACCTCGCGCACCTCGGCGGTCCCGAGCTGCACCTCCTCGTACTCCGGCTTGAGCATGCCCTTGAGGGCCGCCTCGACGTCGTCGATCGCCTGGTAGATGACCGAGTAGAACCGCACGTCGACGCCCTCGCGCTCGGCGAGCTCCTCGACACGCTCCGCGAACTTCACGTTGAAGCCGATGATGATCGCGTTGTCGACCGTCGCCAGGTTGACGTCGTTCTGCGTGATCGCACCGACGCCGCGGTGGATGACGCGCAGGTCGACCTCGTCGCCGACGTCGATCTTCAGCAGCGCGTCCTCCAGGGCCTCGACGGCACCGGAGACGTCGCCCTTGAGGACCAGGTTGAGGGTCTCGACCTTGCCCTGCTGGAGGGCCTGGGTGAAGTCCTCGAGGCTGATCCGCTTGCGGCGCTTGGCCAGCTGGGCGGCACGCTCGGCGGCCTCGCGCTTCTCGGCGATCTGGCGGGCGGTCCGGTCGTCCGGCGCCACCAGGAACGTGTCACCGGCGCGCGGCACCGACGTGAGGCCGAGCACCTGGACCGGACGGGCCGGCGTGGCCTCGGTGACCGTCGCGCCGTGCTCGTCGAACATCGCGCGGACCCGGCCGTGCGCAGTGCCCGCGACGATCGCGTCGCCGACGCGCAGCGTGCCCGACTGGACGAGCACCGTGGCCACGGCGCCGCGCCCGCGGTCGAGGTTGGCCTCGACGGCAACGCCACGTGCGTCCTTGTCCGGGTTCGCCCGCAGGTCGAGCGCGGCGTCAGCCGTGAGCAGGACCGCCTCGAGCAGCTGGTCGATGCCGACCTGCTGCTTCGCGGACACGTCGACGAACATCGTGTCGCCGCCGTACTCCTCGGCCACGAGGTTGTACTCGGTGAGCTGCTGGCGGATCTTGGCGGGGTTGGCCGCCTCCTTGTCCACCTTGTTCACCGCGACCACGATCGGCACGTTCGCCGCCTGCGCGTGGTTGAGCGCCTCGATGGTCTGCGGCATCACGCCGTCGTCGGCCGCGACCACGAGGATCGCGATGTCGGTCACCTGGGCACCGCGGGCACGCATGGCGGTGAACGCCTCGTGACCCGGGGTGTCGATGAAGGTGATCGGACGCTCGACGCCCTCGTGCTCGGCCTTCACCTGGTAGGCACCGATGTGCTGGGTGATGCCACCGGCCTCGCCCGCGACGACGTCCGTCGAGCGGATCGCGTCGAGGAGCTTCGTCTTGCCGTGGTCGACGTGACCCATGACCGTGACGACGGGCGGCCGCGGCTGGAGCTGGTCGTCGCCCTCCTCCGCGAGCTCGGCCTCGAGGTCGATGTCGAAGGCCCCGAGCAGCTCGCGGTCCTCCTCCTCGGCCGAGACCATCTCGATGACGTAGCCCAGCTCGGCCGCGAGCGTGCCGAACGTGTCCTCGTCGAGCGACTGCGTCGCCGTCGCCATCTCGCCGAGGTGGAACAGCACGGTGACCAGGCTGGCGGGGTTCGCGTCGATCTTGTCCGCGAAGTCGTTCAGCGACGCGCCGTGGCGCAGCCGGATGACGGTGGAGCCGTCGCCGCGGGGCACCTGCACGCCGCCGAGCGACGGCGCCTGCATCTGCTCGAACTCCTGCCGCTTCGCGCGCTTGCTCTTGCGGCCACGGACCGGCCTGCCGCCGGCCCGGCCGAAGGCGCCCTGCGTGGAGCCGCGACCGCCCGCACCGGGACGGCCACCGCCGCCACCGGGACGGCCCGCGAAACC
>JAEZBT010000335.1 GCA_023426865.1 Actinomycetes bacterium | reverse complement strand
AACGCCCCCAGGCACAGCCCGACGACGCGGGCGCCCCGGCGGTGGGCGTCCGTCACGGCGGCCAGCAGGGCCGGGCTCGGGTCCTGGGCGGTGTCCCAGCTGGGCAGGACGACCGTGTCAGCGGTGGCGAGGGCCTCGAGCCCGTGCTCGACGAGCACCGGCCAGCCCGCGCTCGTCGGGACGGCGCCGAGCTGCTCGGCGCACGTCACCAGCCGGTACGGCAGCGGCAGGGGCTCGCGGGCGGTCCCCTGGAGCACCGCGTAGGGCGCGCTGAGGTGGAACGGGCTGATCCCGGGGAAGGCGAGGACAGCGACCCGGTGCTCGACCCGGTCTGTGGCGATCATGGCCTGAATCTAGCGTTCTGCGTCTCGCGGGCCACTCGTGGCGCCTGCGCGGCGCTGCCAGCCTCGACGCATGACCACCGTCACCGCACTCCACGTGGGCGGGCCCACCCTGCTGCTCCGTTGGGCCGGCCGCGCCGTCCTGTCCGACCCGACCTTCGACGCCCCCGGCGAGTACCCGGGGCCCGTCACGCTGCGCAAGCTCACCGGCCCGGCCGTCGCCGCGGCGGACCTCGGGCCGATCGACCTCGCTCTGGTCTCGCACGACCAGCACGCCGACAACCTCGACGTCGCGGGCCGGGCGCTGCTGGGATCCGTGCCCACCGTCGTCTCCACGACGACGGCGGCCGGCCGCGTGCCGGGCGTCGTCGGGCTCGAGCCGTGGCAGGTCCTCCCCCTCGGCGACGACGGCGCGACGGTCACCGCCGTGCCCGCGCTGCACGGCCCGGAGGGGGCGGAGGTGCTCACCGGTCCCGTCGTCGGCTTCCTGCTGCGGGCGCCCGGCGCACCCACCGTCTACGTCTCCGGGGACAACGCGTCGGTCGACCTCGCCGCCGCCATCGCGCGCGAGGCCCCGGACATCAGGATCGCGGTGCTGCACGTGGGTGCGGCGAACACCGGGCGGTTCGCCGAGCCGCTCACGCTCGACGCCCAGCGCGCCGTCGCGGTCGCGCGCCTGATGCCGGACGCCGTCGTCGTCCCCGTGCACGCGGACGGGTGGGCGCACTTCACGGAGCCGGTGGACGCCGTCGTGCGCGCGTTCGCCGACGCCGGGCTGGCCGACCGGCTCCAGGTGGTCGTCCCGGGCGAGGAGACGCCCCTACGCACCCGCAGGTGAGGCGGTGCTTGTCCGGCGGGGCCGATGGGCGACACGCTGCAGCATGGACAACGCCACCGTGATGGCCTGGGTCGCCGAGTACGAGCGCCTCTGGCGCGACGACGACGTCGCGGGCCTCGACCGCATCTTCACCCCCGACGCGACGTACCTGCACTCCCCGTACGCCGCACCCCTCGAAGGGCTCGACGCGATCCGTGAGCACTGGTCCGACGACACGCCGTTCACGATGACCGCCTCGCCGGTCGCGGTGGCGGGGCGCGACGCCGTCGTGCGGGTCAAGGTCCAGTACGGCGGCGACAAGCCGCAGGAGTACCTCGACCTGTGGGTGCTCCGGTTCGCCGACGACGGCCGGGCGGAGCTCTTCGAGGAGTGGGCGTACTGGCCGGACAAGCCCTACAACCAGGAGGGCGCTACGGCCTGAGGGGGTCCGACCCCTGGAGGCGTGACGACGACCTGGCCGACATCCTCGGGGTGGCGGGCTCGTTCGCCGTCGGCGGGCTGCTGACGCGGGTGCCCGTGGTGGGCCGGAACCTCCATGGTTGCGCGTCGATTTGTCGGCGTGGCACCAGCCCGGCCATGATCAACCGGTGATCGACCACGTGGAGATCCAGGTCTCCGACTTCGAAGCCTCCGCCCGCTTCTACGATGCCGTCCTCGGCGCCCTGGGAGCGGTCCGCCAGGAGGACAAGTCGCCGCACGCCATCGGGTGGGGCGACCACGGCCCGGAGTTCTGGATCGGCACCCACCGGTTCGGCGAGGGCTTCCGGGAGTCGCACATCGCCTTCGCCGCCCCGTCCCGCGAGGCGGTGGACGCGTTCCTCGCGTCCGCGCGTGAGTTGGGCGCTGAGGTGCTGCACGAGGCGCGCGAGTGGCCGGAGTACTTGGGTGGGCCGCTCGTCTCGTACTACGCCGCATTCGTGCGCGATCCCGACGGCAACAACATCGAGGCGTGCCACGCCGTGCTCGACTTCGCAGCCACCGGGGCGTAGCCGCCGGCTCACGCCGGGCGGAGCACCACGAAACCAACCTCTGTCCCGCGTCTCCGCAGGTCAGGAGCCTTCAGGTCACCGTCCGACAAGTGTCCGGAGGGGGACTCGCCCGTCTAGGACACGCGAAGTGGAGTGGCGCTTGTCGACGTGACCTGCACGAACGCGCTGGAGGCGCGCGTTCCGGCGCGTGGGGCTCCACCCGTCGGGCCCGAAGCACCTCGCGCGCGCGGTCGCTTCGCCCGAACGGCGACGGTCTGACAAGGCGCCTGCGATCATCGGTGCTTGGCCGACGACTTCGGCAACCGAGTACGCCTGGCACGGGCCCAGCGGGGACTGACCCAACGGCAGCTCGCGGATCTGACCGGGGTGCATCAGCCGACCATCGCCGCGATCGAGAGCGGGAAGCGCTACCCCAGCGTGGCGGTCCGCACGACCCTCGAGAGGGCGCTGCGCCGGCGGCCGTCCGAAGCGCTCCAGGGGGTCTGCTGTCGGTGTGGTTGACACCTGTTGTGGTTGATCATGCTGCGGTTCGGGCGGCTTGTGGGGCGAAGGCGAGCTCGTACTCGACCGGGGTGAGCTTGCCCAGGGCGCGTTGACGGCGGCGG
>JAEZBT010000248.1 GCA_023426865.1 Actinomycetes bacterium | reverse complement strand
GCGTCGAACCGGTACCCGCCGATCGTCGCGGGCGCCAAGAAGCGGGCCGCGCAGGTGACCGCCGGACGGGTGCGCGGCATCCACGCCGACCGCGTGGACCGGGCCGCCGCCGAGCGGAGCCGTGCCGACCTCGCCGCCCGTGCCGACGACGTCATCCGCATCGACCTCCCGGCCACGGCCGTCCCCGCCGGGAAGAGCGTGCTGGCGATCGAGTCCGCGGGGCGCGTGCTGAGCCTGTGGGGCGGCGAGCGGATCCGGCTGACCGGGGACAACGGCGCAGGGAAGTCCACCCTGGTGGACGTCCTGCTCGGGCGGGACGTGCCGCACCGGGCGGCGGTGTTCGGCGACGCCCTCTCGGTGGTGACGCCGGTCGCCGTGCCCGTGGGCCACCTCGCGCAGCGCACGCTCGAGCTCGACGGCTTCCCCGACGCGCTCACGGCCGTGCGCTCCGCGGCCCCCGGGCGCACCCCGCACGACGCGCGGGCCATCCTCGCCCGGCTGCTGCTCCGCCGCGACGCCCCCACCCGCCCGATCGCCGCGCTGTCCGGCGGGGAGAGGTTCCGGGTCGCGCTCGCGCGGGTGCTGTTCGCCGAGCCCGCGCCGCGGCTGCTCGTCCTCGACGAGCCGACCAACAACCTCGACATGTCCAGCGTCGACCAGCTGGTCCAGGCCCTGGAGGACTACCGCGGCGCGCTGGTCGTGGTCACGCACGACGACCACCTGGCCCGCGACCTGCGGGTCGACGCCACGTGGACGGTGACGCGGCCGGCCGACGGCGGCCCGGCGCTGGTCCGCGCGTCGTGAGCCGTGGGCGGCGCCCGTCAGCGGGTGGACAGGCGGAGCATGCTCCAGGAGACCGCTGGGAGGTCGACGCGCGCGCGGCCGTCCTCGACCCGGGCCGACGCGTTCGGCCGCGGGGCGAGGGCAGCGTCGTCGTCGGGCGTGGCCTTGGCGTGGGGGTCGGCGTGCGCCATCGTGACCGCCTCGACCAGGCGCGCGGCGCCGAACGCGCGCACGTCCACCTCGACGGTCGTCGCCCCGGTCACCGAGCGGTTCACGACGAACACCGCGACCTCGCCGGCCTCGGCGTCGTGCGTCGCGACCGCGTCCACCAGCGGGGTGTCGCCGAACTTCGCGGTCTCGTGCATCGGGCCCGAGATCTGCACGCGCAGCACCTCGCCCTGGGCGTACCGCGACGTCAGGGCGAACGGGTGGAACGTCGTCTGGCGCCAGACGCGGCCGCCGGGCTCGGTCATGATCGGCGCGATCACGTTCACCAGCTGGGCCAGGCTCGCCGAGTGCACCCGGTCGGAGTGCCGCAGCAGCGAGATGAGCAAGTTCCCGACGACGACGGCGTCCGCCACCGAGTAGTGGTCCTCGAGCAGGCGCGGGGCGACGGGCCAGGAGTCGGCCGGCGGCTTCGACTCGGCCGCGTCGATGTACCAGACGTTCCACTCGTCGAACGAGATGGTGATCCGCTTGGTCGCGCGCCGGGCGGCGCGCACGGCGTCGGCGGTCGCGACGACGTCGTCCACGAACGCGTCCATGTCCATCGCGGAGGCGAGGAAGCTCGCGAGGTCGCCGTCGGCCTCGTGGTAGTAGCTGTGCGCGGAGATGTAGTCGACGTCGTCGTAGGTCGCCTTGAGGACCGTGCGCTCCCAGTCGCCGAACGTCGGCATGTCGGAGCTGGAGCTCCCGCACACCACGAGCTCCAGACCCGGGTCGATCATGCGCATTGCGCTCGCGGTCTCGGCGGCCAGGCGGCCGTACTCGGCGGCGGTCTTGTGGCCGATCTGCCAGGGGCCGTCCATCTCGTTGCCCAGGCACCACATCCGGATCCCGTGGGGCTTCTCGGTGCCGTGCGCCCGGCGCAGGTCCGACCAGTGCGTGCCGCCCTCGATGTTGCAGTACTCCAGCAGGTCCAGCGCCTCCTGGACCCCGCGCGTGCCCAGGTTGACGGCCATCATCGGCTCCACCCCGGCCCGCGCACACCAGCGCATGAACTCGTCCACCCCGACGGTGTTCGGCTCGGTCGAGTGCCAGGCCAGGTCCAGCCGCGACGGCCGCTCGGCGACCGGCCCGATGCCGTCCTCCCACCGGTACCCGGACACGAAGTTCCCGCCCGGGTAGCGGACCGTGCTCACGCCGAGCTCGCGCACCAGCGCGATGACGTCGCCGCGGAAGCCGTCCTCGTCCGCCGTCGGGTGCCCGGGGTCGTGGATCCCTGTGTAGACCGCACGGCCGAGGTGCTCGACGAACGCCCCGAAGGTCCGCCGTCGCACCGGCGAGACCGTGAAGGCGGGGTCGAGGGTCACGGTCGCGTGCGGCACAGCAGGCTCCTAGCCGGGGGGGAGGCGCGGGCCCAGGCCCGCGGGCGCGCCGTCGAGGGAGGCGGCCGCACGCGGTGACGGTACTCGCAGCACCCCCCGGACGAGCAGGAATTGTGCCCCGACGTACGTGAACATCACCCAGAACCCGTACCCCGGCAGGTCGAAGCCGTCGACGAACGCGTTCAGCGCGATGAGCGAGTCGGAGACGATGAACGCCGCCCCGCCGACGGCCGCCAGCCGGTCGAACGTCGCCAGCACCGCCATCGCGCTGAGCGTCGCGCCGTAGACGGCGACCGGGACTGCCAGCTCGTCCGCACCCGGCGCGCACAGCGAGACCAGCGCCACGAGGACGACGACGTAGGGCACCACGAGCACGGGGCGTCGCCCGAGCAGGCCCTCCCGCCGCAGCGGCCAGAACGCCACGAGGTACGCGACGTGGGCGATCAGGAAGAAGCCGAGCATCGTCACGAAGGACAGGTCGTCGCCCACGACGTCCGGCGCGCTGTCGCCCAGCCAGGAGAGCAGGAGTGCGACGACGGTGAGCCGGACGAGGCGGGTCGTGCGCCGCGGTCCCGCGGCCAGCCACACCAGCGCGGCGAGCAGCGGCATGAGGAACCACTGCGTGACGTTCGCGAGGTCGTCGGCGTCGGCCAGCTGCGCGCCCAGGTGGACGGCCGTGACCAGCCCGAACGCGACGGCGGCCACGCGCGTCGGCGCCGTCACGGGCGCACCGCCGTGTCGACCGGGTCGGTGCCCGTCGTCCTGGGCGGTGCGACCCACTCGACGCGGTCCCGACCGCCGCGCTTGGCGGCATACATCCGCGCGTCGGCCCGGCGCAGCACGTCGATGG
>JAEZBT010000206.1 GCA_023426865.1 Actinomycetes bacterium | reverse complement strand
ACGCGGTGGCGCTCGACGACCTGGCCGCCGACCCGCCCGAGCGCCTCGCGCTGCTGCTGGGCACCGAGGGCGACGGGCTGAGCCGGCGCGCGGTGGCGGCGTCCGACGTCGTCGTCCGGATCCCGATGGCCGGGGGAGTGGACTCGCTCAACGTCGCCGCGGCCTCGGCCGTGGCGTTCTGGGCGACGCGTGTCCCGTAGCGCGGCCCCTCAGGTGCCGGCGGTCCGGCTCGCCCGGCGCTTCTGGGTGAGGCGCCGGGCCTTGGCGGTGTTCCCGCAGTCGGCCATGCTGCACCACCTGCGGCTGTTGTTCTTCGAGGTGTCGACGAAGAGGTAGTTGCAGCCGTCCTCGGACGCGCACACCTTCACACGGCGCAGCGGGCCGTCGGTGACGAGCTCGATGGCCGAGTGGGCCACCAGCCACCGGGGCAGCCGCAGGTCGGGCTCCCAGGTCCAGCGGAAGCCGTGCTCGGTGTGCTCCAGCCGCCCGTGGGCGAGGGCCTCGGCGTGCACCGCCTGGATCGCTGCGAGCTGCGCCTCGTCGGCGCGCCCGGCGGTCGCGAGACCGTGGAAGACGGCGAACCCCGCGCTGAGCAACGTGGTCATGCGCCGGACCTCGGCGGCGGCGCCCTCGGGATCGGCGGCAGCCGCCGAGGTGAGCGCCGCGAGGACGTCCGGTGAGAGCCCGCCGGCGTCGCGAACCCAGTCGAGCACCTGGGCGTACGTGTACGTGGCGCCCTCGCGCGTGTCCACGGCGTTGACGACGTCGAGGCAGAACCACCCGCGGCCCTCGTCCGTCGCCGCTCGTGTGGGTGCGGCCGTGGTCTCCAACGGTCCTCCCGGGTCTCAGAGCTCGTGACGGCGCGCGGCCGCAAGACTGCTACCGATAAAAGGTAGATAGATGGTAGCAAGGCCGCTACGATTCCAGCATAGCGTTGATGACTGGTAACAGGAGGATGAGATGAACGAGGGACTGGCCCTCATGGGAGTCCTGGCTTCGCACGCGCTGTCGCACTCCGCTCTGCCGGGCGCGCCCGTCGTCCCGGACGAGCGGCGCGAGCGCCGCCGGAGCATTGCGGCCCGGGTGCGTGTCGCCCGGGTGCTGCACAGGGCCGCCGAGGCGCTCGAACGACCGGCTCTGCAGGCATCGACCTGCTAGGCCCGTGACGAGAACCGGCCCCGCGCGTCGGGCGTGACGCACCGGGCCGGTGGCCGGCGGGAACGGAACCGGATGGGCGGGGCAGGCCCCCGGGATCGGACGGTTCGACCGCACGACGCCGGCCGGGTCGACGGCGGCCTTGAGCGCCCGGAGCCGGGCCAGGTACGGCTCGTCGTAGCAGCGGCTCATGGACTCGCCACGGTCGAGGAACGTCAGGATCGTGCGACCGGTCGACCAGGGGTCGAGCGCCGCGAGGACGGCGTCCAGCCCGGCGCCGACCGGGCCGGCGAGCTCCGGCACCGGGATCACGCCCATGGCCGAGACCGAGTAGGGCTCGGCGATCGGGCCGGCCACCCCGTTCGCGCGGCGCTCCGCGAAGGCGCCGCCGAGGTGCCGGACCCCGGCCCCGGCCAGAGCGGACCCGCTCCCGACGCCGACCTGGGCGACGAGCGTGTCGATCGCCGCGTCGTCGAGCGTGTGCAGCAGGGTGCCGGCGAGCACGGCGGGCGTCGGGTCGACGGGCTCCTCGGCGATAGCGCCGAGCTGACCGGGCGTGATGTCCCGCACCTCGTCGCGCAGCACGGGGCCGGCCTCCCGCAGCGGCGCCACGAGCGCGTCCAGCGCCTCGGCGTCGCCCAGGAAGCAGGCCGTGACCACCGCGAACGACTGCCCGCGCATCGGCTCCGGGACGAAGGGTGCGTCCGGGAGGGTCATGAGGTTCGCCCACACGGTGAGCTCGCGCGGGGCGTTCTTGGTGAGCGCGGCGAACGCGCGGAGCACCGACGCGGCCGCGGTCCCGGGGAACATGAAGGTGGCCGCGGACAGCTCGGGCGCAGGGAAGAGGTCCAGCTCGACGGCCGTCACGACGGCGAGGTCGCCGCCCCCGCCGCGCAGGCCCCACATGAGGTCGGGGTCGCTCGCGTCGGTCACCCAGCGGTGCTGGCCCTGGGCGTCGACCACCTCGTAGGCGCGCACCGAGTCCGACCCGCGGCCGTAGGCGCGGCCGAGCCAGCCGATGCCGCCGCCGAGGCAGAGGCCGACGACCGTCACGTCCGGGTTGGAGCCGGCCAGGCCGGTCAGACCCGTGCCGTCGAGGGCCGCCTGCAGGGCGCCCCACTTCACACCCGCGCCGACGCGGGCGACGCGGGCGTCGACGTCGATCCAGACGTCGTCCAGGGCGCCGGTGCGCAGGAGGATCGCGCCGTCCGAGGCACGTGAGGCCCCGTGACCGCCGGGTTGGGCGGCGACGGAGAGCCCGCGGGCGGCGGCGTACCGGACGGTGGTGACGACGTCGTCGGCGTCGGCGGCGACCACGATCGCCGCCGGCTGCTGGTTCACGACGACGTTCCAGGGCGCCCGCAGGGCGTCCCAGTCGGCGTCGGCCGGCGTGACGAGACGGCCGGTGAGCCCTCCCGCGAGGTCGGTGAGGTCCCCGGGTGCGGGGTCGGCCGCGTGGCGGCTCTGGGAGCCGGTCGGCTCGGAGTTGAGAGTCATGGTCGTCGATCCTGCGTCGCGCCGGTGACACGCGGCCATCCCATCGGTGTGGGGACCGCGACTCCCAGGTTCCTGGGGGAGGGAGGACTCATGATCGAAAGACATTGGTTTTAACCGGGCACAAGCGCACAATTGCGGGCGTGGTGACCTTGCGGACGGAGCCGGTCCGCCGTGGACTCGAGGCGCTCGCCCACTCCGGGCTGGAGTGGACGGCGTTCTCCCGCGGCGCCCTCGAGCTGCTCGCCGCGGCCATCCCGTTCGAGGCCGGGTGCATGGGGCCGGCCGACCCCGCGACCGGGCTGCTCACGGGCTCCGCCAAGGTGCATCTGCCCGACACCCGGGACCTGGAGTTCTTCCAGCACGAGTACCTGCTCGACGAGGTGAACCTCTTCACGGACCTCTGGCGCCGCCCGTCGCACGTCGGCGTCCTCGCGGACGACGCCGGCGGCGACCCCGCGCGCAGCTCGCGTCACCGCGACTACTTCGTGCCGTACTACGGCCTGCGGCACGAGCTTCGGGCCGCCGCCGTGGCCGACGGACGCATGTGGGGCCACCTCGCCCTCTACCGGACCGACCGGCCCAGCGGGTTCAGCCCCGCGGAGGCCGACTTCCTCGCGCGCGTCGTGCCCTCGCTGGCGCACGGGCTGCGCG
>JAEZBT010000170.1 GCA_023426865.1 Actinomycetes bacterium | reverse complement strand
TGACCTCGTCGAGAGCGACCGCGACGGCGCACTCGAGCGCCGCCGAGGACGACAGGCCGGCGCCGAACGGCACGCACGAGTCGACGGCCGCGTCGAAGCCCGGCACCGCCACGCCGTCGGCCCGCAGGTGCTCGGCCATCGCCCACGCGACCCCGACGACGTAGCCCGCCCAGCCGTCGACGCGCCCCGGCCCGACGTCGGCCAGGTCGCCCTCCCACGGCGACGTCTGCGCGGAGACCAGGCGCACGTGCCCGTCGTCGCGCGGGCGCAGCGCCACGTAGGTGCGGTGGGGGAGGGCGACGGGCAGGCACAGGCCGCCCGCGTAGTCGGTGTGCTCGCCGATGAGGTTGACCCGCCCGGGCGCCGCCCAGACGCCGGTCGGCTCGCCGCCGAACGCCTCCCTGAAGAGCCGCGTGGCGCGCGCGACGCCCTCCGCGCCGCTCCAGGCCGGGAACCACTCGAGCCCGACGCCGGTCACCGGGCCACCTCCTGCAGCCGGACGGCGATCCGCTCCGGGGTCGTGTCGCTGATCCACGCGCCCATGCCCGACTCGACGCCCGCGAGGTACTTGAGCTTGCCCGGGGCCCGCAGCACGGAGAACACCTGCAGGTGCAGGCGGCCGAGGTCCCGGCCCTCGCCGACGACCGCCTGGTGCCAGCCGGCGATGTACGGCAGGGGGATGTGCACGCCGTCATCGGCCACGAAGAACCGGTCGAGGCGGCGCAGCAGCTCGGGGTAGACGGTTGCGAGGTCGTCGCGCTCGGCGTCGTCGAGCGCGGGCAGGTCGGGGACGTCGCGGTGGGGGGCGAGGTGCACCTCGACGGGCCAGCGGGCGGCGGCCGGCACGTAGGCCGTCCAGTGCTCGGACTCGAGCACGACGCGCGTCCCGGCGCGGCGCTCGGCGTCCAGCACGTCGCGCAGCAGGTTGCGGCCCGTGCGGGCGCGGTGCTCGGCGGCGCGGTCGAGCATGAGGCGGGTCCGCGGCGTGACGAACGGGAACGCGTAGATCTGGCCGTGGGGGTGGGGGAGCGTGACGCCGATCTCCCGTCCGCGGTTCTCGAACGCGAACACCTGGCGGATGCCGGGCAGGCGGGACAGCTCGGTGGTCCGGTCGGCCCAGGCCTCGATGATCGTGCGCGCGCGCCGGGGCGACAGGTCCGCGAAGGACGCCTCGTGCTCGGCGGAGAAGCACACGACCTCGCAGCGCCCGGCTGCCGTGCGGGTCGGCCAGAGCGGGTCACCGTCGACGGACCATGCCTCGCCGGGGGTGCCGTCCGGCGGCGCGAGCAGCGCGGGGAAGCGGTTCTCGAAGACGACGACGTCGTAGTCCGTGTCCGGGATCTCGCCGTCGGAGTACGCGGCGCCCGGCCGTGCGGGGCACAGCGGGCAGGAGTCCGCGGCGGGCAGGAACGTGCGGTTCATCCGGTGGGACGCCATCGGGATCCACTCGCCGGTCAGCGGGTCCTGCCGCATCTCCGGGAGCGAGGGGACCGGGCCGTAGCGGTCGGTGAGCGGGCGCGCGTCGTCCAGGCGCCGGGTGGCGGCGCCCGAGACGTACGGCTCGGAGTCGTCGAAGTAGATGAGCTCGCGGCCGTCGGCCATCCGGGTGGCGGTACGGCGGGTGATCACGTGGCGGCTCCGAGGTCGGCGGGCGGGTGGCTGGGCACGCTGCCGCGCGCATGGACGAGCACGAGGTCGACCGCGTCGTTCGCCGCGTCGGCGGCGTCGGAGGGGACCCCCTGGTCGGTGATGACGAGGTCGACGTCGGCGAGGCCGACGATCCGGGCCAGGCCGACGACGCCCCACTTGGAATGGTCGGCGACGACGACCGTCCGGCCCGCCGCGGCGACGAGCGCCCGGTCGGTCTCGGCCTCGAGCAGGTTCGGGGTGGTGAGGCCGGCGCGCAGGTCGATGCCGTGCACGCCGAGGAACAGGACGTCGACGCGGAGGGTCTCCAGGGCGTGCGTCGCCACGGGGCCGACGAGCGCGTCCGACGGCGTCCGCGTCCCGCCGATGAGGACGACGCTGAGGTCGGGGTCGGCGGCCTGGTGGAGCACCTCGGCGGCGGGCAGCGAGTTCGTGACGACGGTGAGCGGGCGCAGCGCCGGGGTCTCGGCGATCAGGCGGGCGACGAGGTGCGTCGTCGTGCCGCCGGACAGCGCGACGGCGCCCCCGGGCGCGATCTCGTCGACGGCCGCGGCGGCGATCGCCGCTTTCTCGGGCGAGAACAGCTCGGCCTTGGCGCGGAAACCCGGCTCGTCCGCCGCGCGTCGGGCGTCGACCGCGCCGCCGTGCACGCGCAGCACGAGGCCGCGGCGGGCGAGCTCGCCGATGTCCCGGCGCACCGTCATGTCGGAGACGCCGAGGGACTCCACGAGGTCGGCCACGCGCGCGGCGCCGTGCCGACGGATCGCGGCCAGGATCGCCTCCTGACGCTGGCTCGCGAGCATGCAAACAGGATCGGTCAGATTCGAACGTGAGTCAACACAACACGACACGAGAGCGACGCTCGGCGAGAGGTGCACTGCTTGTGCTGAGGCCGCCCGCGCATTCCGCGGGAAACCCGCCGCACAACGGGCGGGGCGGCGCGGTCCCGGCGGCCGCCGAGCCCCGCTCGTCTAGGCTCGACGACATGAGGGTGGCGCGGCTGCACGGGGTGGCGGACGTGCGGGTCGGCGAGGAGCCCGAGCCGCGCCCCGGCCCCGACGAGAGCCTCGTCCGCGTGACGGCCGTCGGCATCTGCGGCTCCGACCTGCACTGGTTCACCGCGGGCACCATCGGCGACGCGGCCCTGGACCGCCCGCTGGTGCTGGGCCACGAGATCGGGGGCGTCGTCGAGGGCGGCCCGCTCGACGGGCGCCGCGTCGCCGTCGACCCGAACCGCTCCTGCGGCGTATGCGAGACCTGCCTCGAGGGTCACCGCAACATGTGCCCGAACGTCCGCTTCGCCGGACACGGCCACAACGACGGCGGCCTGCGCGAGCTCATGGCCTGGCCGACCGCTCTGCTGCACCCCGTCCCGGACGCGCTGTCCGACGCCGACGTCGCCGTTCTCGAGCCGCTGGGTGTCGCGATCCACGCCCTCGACCTGGGCAAGGTGCGGGTCGGCTGGACGGTCGTCGTGGTCGGGGCAGGGCCCATCGGGCTGTGCGCGGTGCAGCTCGCGCGGGTCGCGGGGGCGCGCCGGGTCGTCGCGGTGGAGCCGCTCGCGCACCGGCGGGAGG
>JAEZBT010000387.1 GCA_023426865.1 Actinomycetes bacterium | reverse complement strand
CCTGCTCGCCGCGGCGGGCGCCGTCGTGCTGCGGAGGGCGCGCCGTGGCTGAGCCGGCCCTGCACGCCGCCCACCGCCGGCGCATCCTGGTCCGCACGCTCGTCGGCATCGGGCTCGCGCTCGGCCTCATCGTGGGCGGGCCGTTCGTGTACGCGCGGTTCTTCGCCCCGGAGCCCGCGGACCCCCTGGAGCTCAGCACCCCGACGGCCGCGCCGACGCCGGAGATCCCGACGGGCGTCGTCGACATCGAGGGCCGGTGGCTGGTGCTCGAGGGGTCGGAGGCCGGCTACCGGCTCGGCGAGGTGCTGTCCGGTCAGGACGTGACCGTCGTCGGCCGCACCGAACGCGTGACGGGGGAGATGACCATCGCCGACGGTGCCCTCACGGCAGCCACCGTCACCGTCAACGCCGGGACGATCACCACCGACGAGGCCGCGCGCGACGCGTTCTTCCGGCGCGCCCTCAACACCTCCGAGTTCCCGGACGCCACGTTCGTCCTGGCCGAGCCCGTCGACGTGTCCGCGCTCGGGCAGTCGGACCAGCCGCTGAGCGTCCCCGCCGTCGGGACCCTGACGTTCCACGGGGTGTCCCAGCAGGTCACCGCCGAGCTCGAGGCGCAGCGGACGGTCACCGGGGTCGAGGTCGTGGCCACGGTCCCCGTCACGCTCGCGGACTTCGAGCTCGAGGCGCCGGACCTCGGCTGGGTGGTCGTCGAGCCCACGGGGACCATCGAGGTGCGCCTGCTGCTCGGGCGCTGACCCACCCGGCCCGCCGGGGCGGGCCGGTGATCACCGCACGTAGGGTGCACCTGTGCGTCACCTGACCGGGCTCGGGCCACGCCTCGCCGCGCTCGCGGCGGGCGCCCTCGTGGTGGGCTCGCTCGCGGCATGTGCCGAGCCCGGGAGCCCGACCGCCTCGGTCGACGCGCGGGAGGGCACGTCCGACGCGCGGCTCGTCGTGGTCGCGACCTTCACGGTGCTCGCCGACGTCGTGGCCGTCGTCGGCGGTGACGACGTCGTCGTGGGCTCGGTGACCGGTCCCGGGATGAACGTGCACGGCTACGAGCCCACGCCCGACGACCTGCGCCGCGCCGCCGAGGCCGACCTGGTGGTCGCGAACGGCCTCGGGCTGGAGACCTGGCTGCACGACCTCATCGACCCGCTCGGCGTCCCGGTCGTCGTCGTCGGGGACGCGATCGACCCGCTGCCGATCCACGGCTCGGCCGGCGAGACCGGGGGCCTCGCCCACAACCCGCACGCGTGGATGTCGCCGCGGGCCGGGCAGGCGTACGTGCGCGCCGTCGCCGACGCGCTCGCCGCCGTCGACCCGGCGGACGCGGACGACTACGCCGCTCGGGCAGCCGACCTCGTCGGCGAGCTCGCGGACCTCGAGCAAGAGCTGGCGGACGCGGTGGCGGCGCTGCCGCCGGACCGGCGCCTGCTGGTGACGTGCGAGGGGGCGTTCAGCTACCTGGCGCGGGACGTCGGGTTGCGCGAGGCGTACCTGTGGCCGGTGAACGCCGAACGGCAGGGCACGCCCCGGCAGGCGGCGCGCGTGATCGACACGGTGCGCGAGGCGCAGGTCCCGGCGGTGTTCTGCGAGTGGACCGTCCCGGCGACCGCCCAGCAGCAGGTCGCGCGCGAGACCGGCGCGCGCTTCGCCGGCGAGCTCTACGTCGACTCGCTCACCGGGCCGGACGGGCCGGCCCCGACCTACCTGGACCTCCTGAGGTTCGACGCGGCGCTCATCGCGCGCGGCCTCGCGGGGGAGGGCGACGCATGACCCCCGCGCTGGACGTCCGAGGCCTCACCGTCCGGTACGCCGACGTCCTGGCCCTCGACGGCGTGGACCTGACGGTCGAGCCGGGGGAGGCGTGCGGGCTCGTCGGGGTGAACGGCTCGGGCAAGTCCACGCTCTTCAAGGCCGCCGTCGGCCTCGTGCGGCCCGCCGCCGGCACCGTGCGGGTCCACGGCGGCCCCGCCGACGACGCCCGCCGCGCCGGGCTGGTCGCCTACGTGGCCCAGGCCGACGACATCGACCGCGACTTCCCCGTGAGCGTCGAGGACGTCGTGCTCACGGGCCGCTACCACCGCATGGGACCGCTGCGCCGGCCCGCCCCGCGCGACCGGGACGCCGTCGCGCAGGCCCTCGACCGGGTCGGTCTCGCGGACCTCGCGGGGCGGCAGATCGGGCGGCTCTCCGGGGGCCAGCGCCAGCGCGTGCTCCTCGCCCGCGCGCTGGCCCAGGAGGCCCGGCTGCTGCTGCTCGACGAGCCGTTCACCGGCGTCGACGCGGGCTCCGAGGCGGCCGTGACCGCCGTCCTGCGTGACCTCGTCGCCGATGGCTGCAGCCTCGTGGTGTCGACGCACGACCTGTCGATGCTCCCCGCCCTGTGCGCCCGCTCGGTGCTCCTGCACCGCCGCGTCCTCGCGCACGGCCCGACGGCGGAGGTCATCACGCCCGAGAACCTCGCCCTGACCTTCGGGCTCGACGCGGCGGCCGGCTCGTGACCGCCGAGGCCGTCGCCCTCGTCGCCGCCCGCGTGCCGGCGGCGGGCTGGGACCTGCTCACCGAGCCGTGGCAGTACGGGTTCATGCAGCGGGCGCTGCTCGTGACCGTCGTCGCGAGCGTCGTCGCCGCGCTGCTGTCCTGCTGGCTCGTGCTCATCGGCTGGTCGCTCATGGGCGACGCGGTGTCGCACGCGGTGCTGCCCGGCGTCGTGCTCGCGTACCTCGTGGGCGCACCGTTCGCCGTCGGCGCCTTCCTGTTCGGCGCGGGCGCCGTCGCGGTGATCGGCTGGGTGCGGGCGACCAGCCGGGTCAAGGAGGACGCCGCCATCGGCGTGGTCTTCACGACGGTCTTCGCGGTCGGTGTCGTGCTGGTGTCCGTGACCCCCAGCCAGGTGGACCTGTCGCACATCCTGTTCGGCAACGTCCTCGGCGTCTCCGACGCCGACGTGTGGCAGGTCGTCGTCCTGGCGGTGCTCGCCAGCGGGGCGCTCGTCCTCGGCCGTCGCGACATCACGCTCTACGCGTTCGACCGGGTGCACGCGCACGTCATCGGGCTCCCCGTGCGGCGGATCGGCGTGCTGCTGCTGGGGCTGCTCGCGGTCAGCGTCGTCGTCGCCCTGCAGGCGGTCGGGGTGGTGCTCGCGGTGGCGATGCTCATCACGCCCGGGGCGACGGCGTTCCTGCTCACCGACCGGATCTGGCGGATGCTGTGGATCGCGCCGACGATCGCGGCCGGCTGCGCCGTGGTCGGGGTGTGGTCGAGCTACGCGCTGGACGTCGCGAGCGCCGGGCTCGTCGTCGTGTGCCAGGGCCTTGCGTTCGGCGTCGCATACGTCGTCGCCAGGACGGCGGGGTCGCCGGGGCCGTCGTCGCGCGGGTCAGCGGCGGCGCGTCCCGAGGATCGTCCGGGTGATCTCCCGACCCAGGACGGTGCCGGCGGACCGCAGCAGGGAGTCCAGGCCGCTCCGGGCGGGTGACCGGCCGCGGGACCGGCCGCGCGACTGGCGGTCCGACTCTTTCTTCGCCTCGGCCTCGGCCTCCGACCGGGCTTCCTCCGCCGCGGCCTTCTCCGCCTCGGCCGCCGCCCGCTCCGCCCGGGCCGTGAGCAGCTCGTACGCCGACTCGCGGTCCACGGCCTGGGCGTACCGCGCCGCCTGCGGGGACGACGCCGCGGCGGTCGACATCGCCGCCGCGTCCATCGGCGCCATCGACCCGGTCGGGGCGAACAGGCGCGTCCACGCAACAGGCGTCGGCGCACCCTTCTCCGAGAGCACGGTGACGAGCGCCTCGCCCGTGCCGAGCGTGGTGAGCAGCTCCTCGAGGTCGTAGTCCGACGTCGGGAACGTGCGGGCGGTCGCGCGCAGCGCCGTCGCGTCGTCGGGCGTGTGGGCGCGCAGGGCGTGCTGCACCCGGTTGCCCAGCTGGGCGAGCACGTCCGCCGGCACGTCCTTCGGCGTCTGGGTGACGAAGAAGACGCCGACGCCCTTGGAGCGGATGAGGCGCACGGTCTGGACCACCTGCGTGAGGAAGTCCTTGCTCGCGTCCGTGAACAGCAGGTGCGCCTCGTCGAAGAAGAAGACCAGGCGCGGCTTGTCCGCGTCGCCGACCTCGGGCAGCTCGCTGAACAGGTCCGCCAGCAGCCACATGAGGAAGGTCGAGAACAGCGCGGGCCGGTCCTGGACGCTCGGCAGCTCGAGCGCGGAGATCACCCCGCGCCCGTCGGCCGCGGTGCGCACCAGGTCGGCCGTCTCGAACGCGGGCTCGCCGAAGAACACGTCCGCGCCCTGGGCCTGCAGCGCCACGATCTCGCGGAGGATGACGCCCGCCGTCGCCGCGGACAGGCCGCCGATGCCCTTGAGCTCGGCCTTGCCCTCGTCGGACACGAGGTGGGCGATGGTCGCCTGCAGGTCCTTCAGGTCCAGCAGCGCGAGCCCCTGGGTGTCGGCCCAGTGGAAGATGAGGCCGAGGCTGGACTCCTGCGTGTCGTTCAGGCCGAGGACCTTGGCCAGCAGGAGCGGGCCGAAGTCGGTGACCGTGGTCCGGATCGGCGTGCCCGTGCCCAGGCCGCCGAGCGTGTAGAACTCCACGGGGAACGACGCCGGCGCCCAGTCCTGCCCCAGGCTCGAGGTCCGGGCCAGCAGCTTCTCGTTCGGGGCGCCCGGCACGGCGACGCCCGACAGGTCCCCCTTGATGTCGGCGACGAACACCGGGACGCCCGCCGCGGAGAGCCCCTCGGCGAAGAGCTGGAGCGTGCGGGTCTTGCCGGTGCCGGTGGCTCCGGCCACGAGGCCGTGCCGGTTCATCATGGCCAGCGGGAGCTGCACCCGGGCCGACGGCGTCGGGGTGCCGTCCTCGATGAGCACGCCCACACCGAGCGCACCCTCGAAGGCGTAGGCCTCGCGTACCCGCTCCGCCCAGGGCGACGTGCCCGACGGCACGGGCGCCGGTGCGGGCTCCGGCGCCGGCGGGGGAGCGGACGGCGCGGACCCGGCCGCCGGTGCGACCTCCGGTGCCGGCTCGCCGGTCAGCCCGGCGGCGAGCTGCGCCTCCAGGGCCGCGGCCTTCGCCCGGTCTCTTATTCACATCTCCGCGCCCG
>JAEZBT010000377.1 GCA_023426865.1 Actinomycetes bacterium | reverse complement strand
AGCTGGAGCTGCGCGTCGCTGCCCGGGTCCGCCGCGCGGGCGAGCTCCCAGAGGCGGTCGGCGGCCCACCCCGCGGTCTCGTCGCGGTGCTCCGGGGCGACGTACAGGTCCAGGGCCGTGACGAGCTGGCGCAGCAGCGTCTGGACCACCGAGGAGTCGGTCTCGTGCGCGATGTTGCCGAGCACCAGCCCGACGAAGTCGCGCGCGCCCCACTCGCCGTCGCGCGTCATGTCCCAGGCGGCGCTCCACACGAGCGACCGCGGCAGGGAGTCGGTGAACGCGTGCAGGTACCGGGTCGCGGTGGCGAGCGAGACGTCGTCCAGGCGGGTCTTCGCGTACGCGAGGTCGTCGTCGTTGACGAGGACGAGCGCCGGCCGCGGCCGGCCGACCAGCTCGGGGACGGGTGTCGACTCGCCGTCGACGTCGAGCTCGACCCGCACCACGCGCTCCAGTCGCGCCCGCCCACCAGGGCCCTCGACGACGTCGTAGCCGCTCACCGCGAGGCGGTGCGGACGCTGCACGGGGTGCTCGGCGGGGACCTCCTGGCGGATCTCGAAGGCGGTGACGAGGCCGTCGGCGTCGGTCTCGACGTGCGGGCGCAGCAGGGTGACGCCCGCCTTCTCGAGCCACAGGGCCGACCAGGCGGCCAGGTCGCGCCCGCTGGTCTTCTCGAGCTCGGTGAGCAGGTCGACGAGCTGTGTGTTCCCCCAGGCGTGCCGGGCGAAGTACGCGCGCACGCCCGCGAAGAACGCGTCACGGCCCACCCACGAGACCAGCTGCTTGAGCACCGAGGCACCCTTGGCGTACGTGATGCCGTCGAAGTTGACCTCGACGTCCTCCAGGTCGCGGATGTCGGCGACGATCGGGTGCGTCGACGGGAGCTGGTCCTGGCGGTAGGCCCACGACTTCTCCATGGCGGAGAACGTGGTCCACGCCGAGCGCCAGCGGGTCGCCTCGGCCGTGGCGAGCGTCGAGACGTACTCGGCGAACGACTCGTTGAGCCACAGGTCGTCCCACCAGCGCATGGTGACGAGGTCGCCGAACCACATGTGCGCGAGCTCGTGCAGGATCGTCACGGCGCGGCGCTCGACCATCGCGTCGGCGACCTTGGAGCGGAAGACGTAGTTCTCGAGGAACGTGACGGCCCCGGCGTTCTCCATCGCGCCCGCGTTGAACTCGGGCACAAAGATCTGGTCGTACTTCGCGAACGGGTAGGCGAGGTCGAACAGCTCCTCGTAGAACGCGAAGCCCGCGCGGGTGATGTCGACGATGTTCCTCGCGTCCAGGTGCTCGGCGAGCGAGGCGCGGCAGAGCACGGCCAGCGGGATCGTCCGGCCGTCGCGGCTGGTCAGCGTGTCGGTCTCGCGGTGGTAGGGCCCGGCGACGATCGCGGTCACGTAGCTGGACAGGCGCGGCGTCGGCTCGAAGGTCCAGGTCGCGGCCCCGGCGTCGACGCCTCCGTTGCGGTTCGTGCCGTCCGGGACCGGCACGGGCTCCGGCGTGGCGGAGTTGGAGATGACGGTCCAGTGGGCCGGGGCGGTGACCGTGAACCGGAACTCCGCCTTGAGGTCCGGCTGCTCGAAGACGGCGAACACGCGCCGGCTGTCGGCCACCTCGAACTGGCTGTAGAGGTAGACCTCGCCGTCCACCGGGTCGACGAACCGGTGCAGACCCTCGCCGGTCGTCATGTACGCGCAGTCGGCGACGACCCGCAGCTCGTTCTCCGCGGCGAGGTCGGGCAGGGCGATCCGCGAGTCGGCGACGACGTCCGCCACGTCGAGCGGGCGCCCGTTCAGCTCCACCGCGTGCACCGTCGGCGCGATGAGGTCGATGAACGTCCCGGCCCCTGGCGTCGCGGTGAACCGCACGACGGTCGTCGACGCGAACGTCTCCGGCCCCGTCGTCAGGTCGAGCGTGACGACGTACGAACGGACGTGGACGGCGGCGGCGCGGTCGGCGGCCTCGGCGCGCGTGAGGTTCTCAGCAGGCACGGTCGTGCTCCTCGGGCGGTGGGTGTTCCGGGCGATCCTGCCACGCGGGCGTACCGCCCGGTAGCAGTGGGTCGGCTGGCGGGCCGGGCGGTGCGGGACGCGTCACCCGTCCGAGTGGCACGGACCTGTCTCGCGTCACCCGTTCGGCCGTGTCATGCTGCCCTTGGTCATCGGTCGGGAGGGGTGGATGTCGGGCACTGGGGCGCAGGAGCGCCGAGGCGGGCTGACCCTGTCTCCGACCGGCATGACGACGTTCCTCGTGGTGGACGCGATCCTCGTCGTGACGTTCCTCGTGCTCCTCGTGATGAACCTCGTCGACTCCGGCGGTGCCCCCGCCGAGCCCCCGGCGGCCGCGGCGACGAGTGAGACGGCCACTGCGGAGCCCGAGACCACGCCGGAGGTGACGGCGCCGTCGGCGCCCGCGGACAACCAGGGGCTCGCGGAGTTCGTCCTCCCCAGCGGCAACATCTGGTGCTCCATGACCGAGACGTCGGCGACCTGCGCCATCGGGCAGTACTCGTTCGCCCCGCCGACGCCGCCGCCCGGGTGCACGGGCACCATCGGCCCGGTGTTCACCGTCACCGCGGCCGACGGCGCCGACCAGCCCTGCGTGCCCGAGGTCCCGCCGCGGCCGGACGACGCCCCCACGCTCGAGTACGGGCAGGCGTCGACCATCGGCGAGATGACCTGCTACAGCTCCCGCAACGGGGCGACCTGCCGGCACGACCCGACGGGCGAGGGCTTCTCGGTGGCCCGGGCGGGCTACACGACGCTCTGACGTCCCGCCCGGCCGGCCGTCACCAGATCCGCACGCGGTCCTCGGGCGCCAGGTACAGCGTGTCACCCGGCCGGACCTCGAACGCCTCGTGGAACTCGGGCAGGTTGCGCACGACGCCGTTGCACCGGAACTCGTACGGGGAGTGCGGGTCGGTGGCCATCCGCCGGATCAGCTCCTCGTCGCGGACCTTGCCGCGCCACGCCTGCGCCCAGCCGATGAGCACGCGCTGGACGCCCGTGAGCCCGTCGAGCACCGGCGCGGTGTCGAGCGGCCGGCCCAGCGCGATGCGGTAGGCCTGCAGCGCGATGGACAGGCCGCCGAGGTCGCCGATGTTCTCGCCGATCGTCAGCGCGCCGTTGACGTGGTGGCTGCCCGCGAGCTGCTCGGGGGAGTAGGCGGCGTACTGGTCGACGAGCGCGCGGGTGCGCCCGTCGAACTCGGCCCGGTCGTCGGCCGTCCACCAGTCCTCGAGCCGGCCGGCGCCGTCGTACTTGCTGCCCTGGTCGTCGAAGCCGTGGCCGATCTCGTGCCCGATGACCGCGCCGATGCCGCCGTAGTTCACGGCGTCGTCCGCGTCCGGGTCGAAGAACGGGGGCTGCAGGATCGCCGCCGGGAAGACGATCTCGTTCATCCCCGGGTTGTAGTAGGCGTTCACGGTCTGCGGCGTCATGAACCACTCGTCGCGGTCCACGGGGCGGCCGATCTTGCGCAGCTCGCGGTCCTGCTCGTAGGCGTGCGACCGGCGGACGTTGCCCACGAGGTCGTCCGCACGGATCTCGAGGCCCTCGTAGGACTTCCACCGGTCGGGGTAGCCGATCTTGGCGCGGAACGCCTCGAGCTTGGCCAAGGCCTTGGCGCGCGTGTCCTCGCCCATCCAGTCGAGCTGCGTGATCGACTCGCGGTAGGCCGCCACGAGGTTCGTGACGAGCGCGACCATGTGCTCCTTGTGGGTGGGCGGGAAGTGCCGCGCCACGTACTCCTGGCCCACCGCCTCGCCGAGTGCGCCCTGGACCAGCGACACGCCGCGCTTCCAGCGCTCGCGCAGCTCCTGCGCGCCGGTGAGGGTGCGCCCGTAGAAGTCGAAGTTCGCCTGGACCAGCGCGTCGGTGAGGAACGGGGCCCGCGCGGTCACCAGGTGGTACCGCAGCCAGGCCCGCCACTGCTCCGCGGGCACCTGCCCCCACAGCTCCGCGAGCCCGACGGCGAAGTCCGGCTCGCGCACCACGAGCTGGTCGAGTGCGCCCTCCGGCGCACCGAGGGCCCGCGCCCAGGCCGCCCAGTCGAAGCCGGGCGCGCGGCCGGCGAGGTCCGCGAGCGTCATCGGGTTGTAGGTCAGATCCGCGTCCCGGTCGCGCACGACGTCCCAGTGGTGCGCGGCCAGCCGCGTCTCGAGGTCGACGACGAGGGCGGCGCGCGCCTGCGCGTCCTCCTCGGCCAGGCCGGACAGCCGCAGCATCCGGGCGACGTGCGGCCTGTACGCGGCGCGCACCTGCGCGTAGCCGTCCTCGCGGTAGTACGCCTCGTCGGGCAGGCCCAGGCCGGACTGGTACAGGTACACGACGTAGCGGTCCGGGTCCTTGGCGTCGTTGTCCACCCAGAAGCCCGCGGCGCCCGCCCCGCCGGTCCGCTGGAGCCCGCCGAGGACGGCCACCAGCTCGTCGGGCGTCCCGGCGGCCTCGATCCGCGCGAGCTCGTCGTCGATCGGTGTCAGGCCGAGCGCCTCGATGCGGTCGGTGTCCATGAACGAGGCGAACAGCGCGCCGACCTGTGCGGCCGGGGTCCGGGCGACGCCGTCCTCAGATGCGCCGACGGCAGCCGCGGCGTGCTCCGCCAGCTCGCTGATGATGACGCGGACCTGCTCCTCGGCGCGGTCGTGCAGCTCGCGCGTCGCGCCGTCGGCGGCGCGGTCCGCCGGGATCTCGTAGGTGTCGAGCCAGCGACCGTTCACGTGCCGGAACAGGTCGTCCTGGGGGCGCACGCCGGTGTCGAACGTGGTGTGGTCGATGCCGCTGCGCGGGGCGGAGGAGGACGTGGCCTGGGTCGTCATGGCCCCAAGGCTACGGGGCCGCCTCGACGGGGGGGGGCGGGGGGGGGGGCCGGCCCGCGTCCAGGCGTGCGGTCGATCGGTGGTCAGGCGACGGCGACCGGCGTGGTCAGCACGCGGTCGTGGCCCAGCGTGCGCGCCGGGCCCGTCACCGTCAGCGGGGCGGTCAGGGTCAGGTCGCCGCTGGACGCGCCGATCGACAGGGCCGCGCGGTGCGGCGCGACGGTCCACTCCAGGTCCGTGCCGACCCACGCGAGCCGGTCGGCGGCCACGGAGAACGTGACGTCGCGGGACTCGCCGGGGGCGAGCTCGACGCGCGCGTAGCCCAGCAGCGCGACGGTCGGACGCGTCACCGGGGCGACGACGTCGTGCAGGTAGAGCTGGACGACGTCCGCGCCGGCCCGGTCGCCGGTGTTGGTCACGCGGACGCTCACCTCGACGGTGCCGTCGGTCGCGATCTCGGCCGCGGACGTCCGCAGGTCGGTGCGCTCGAACGTCGTGTACGACAGGCCGTGCCCGAAGGGGAACACGGGCGTCGGGTCGAGGTTCGTGACCTCGACCTTGCCGGCGAGGCGCACGTGGCGGTACGTCGTCGGCATCATGCCGGCGGACCGGGGGAACGACAGGGTCGTGCGGCCCGACGGGTTGATGCGGCCCGAGAGCACGCCGGCCACCGCCGAGGCACCCTCCTGGCCCGGGAACCACGCCTGCACGATGGCGGCGCAGCGGCCCACGGCCCAGTCGACCGCGTAGGGCCGGCCGGTGACGAGGACGAGGACGACGGGCGTCCCGGTCGCCAGGACGGCCTCCACGAGCGCCCGCTGCTCACCCGGGAGCGTGAGGTCCTCGACGTCGCAGCCCTCGCCGACCGTGCCGCGCCCGAAGAGGCCCGACCGGTCGCCCATGACCATCACCGCGACGTCGGCGGCCTGCGCCGCGCTGACGGCCTCGGCGAAGCCCTCCTGGCCGGGCTCGCGGACGTCGCAGCCGGCGGCGTGGATGACTTCGGTGCCGCCGTCCAGCTCGCCGCGGATCGCGTCGAGGATCGTCGCCATCGTCAGGCCGGGCTCGACGTCGGGGTGGTGCACCTCGACGTGGTTGGTGAACGAGTAGTCGCCGAGCAGTGCGGCGGCGGTGTCGGCGTTGGGGCCGATGACCGCGAGCCGGGCCGGGGCGGCGAGGGGGAGGGCGCCGTCGTTGGCGAGGAGGATCACCGACTCCTCGGCGACCCGACGCGCGAGCGCGGCGTGCGCCGGCGGGTTGAGGTCGACGGGCGCGTCGGAGTGCTCGGTCGGCTCGTCGAGCAGCCCGAGCTCGGCCTTCAGCTCCAGGACGCGGCGCACGGAGCGGTCGACGGCGGCCATGACCTCGGGGTCGAGGTCGGATGCGTCGAGCGCGGGGAAGCAGTCGGCGTTCGGCAGCTCGACGTCGAGGCCGGCGAGGAGCGCGCGCTCCGCGGAGCCCCGCTTGGAGTCGGTCACTGCGTGCAGGGTCTGCAGGAAGTTCACGCCGAAGTAGTCGGCGACGACGGTTCCCTCGAAGCCCCACCGCTCGCGCAGGAGGGTGGTGAGCAGGGCGGGGTCGCCGTGCACGGGGACCCCGTCGATCTCGGAGTAGGAGGGCATGACCGCACGCGCCCGGCCCTCACGCAGCGCCAGCTCGAACGGGTAGAGCAGGAGCTCGGTGAGCTCCCGGGGGCCCATGTGCACCGGGCCGAGGTTCCGACCGCCCTGCGACGCCGGGTAGCCGACGAAGTGCTTGAGCGTGGCGACGATGCCGCCGTCCTCGAGCGCGCGCACGTACGCCGCCCCGAGGGTGCCGACGAGGTACGGGTCCTCCCCGAAGCACTCCTCGACCCGACCCCACCGCGCGTCGGTCACGACGTCCAGCAGCGGAGCGAGGCCCTGGTGCACCTCGAGGGCGCGCATCGACGCGGCGATGGCCGAGCCGACCTCGGCGATGAGCTCGGGGTCCCACGTCGCGCCGTAGGCCGGCGGGGAGGGGAAGGTGGTCGCCTTCCAGGTGGCGACGCCGGTCAGGCACTCCTCGTGCGCGATGGCGCCGACGCCCGACTCGCGGCGCAGGTCTGCCTGCATGCGGCGCAGCGCCGTGCGCCCGTCCGTGGGGTCCAGCGGCCGCGTGCCGTACAGGCGTGTGATGTGGCCCAGCCCGGTGCGCGCGAGCGTGTCCCAGTCGGGGCTGGTCGGCATGTTCTCGTTCTGCGCGGGCGCCACCGCGCCGGTCGTCGAGTCGATGCCGATCCACGCGCCGACGAGCTGGGCGAGCTTGGCGCTCAGCGGCATCTCGGCGAGCAGCGCGTCCACCCGCGCCCGGTCGGTCGTCGTCAAAGCCATGGGAGTCGCCTTCCACCTGCGGCCGTCAGCCGCCACGTCGGTCCGTGCGTCGTCTGCACGTGGGGGACGCCCAGAGAGCGCTCTCTCGGGCCCCTTCCCGGAGAAGACGATACGCGACGGGAGGTGGCGTCCGCCATGGTCGTCGGAGGTGTCGAGCAGGTGATCCGAACTCCAGAGAGCGCTCTCTGGAGCTACCCGCCAGGACCTCCCGCGGGCGCGAACCATCTGCCACGATGGGCGCGTGCCACCGACCGCGCCCCCGCGCCGCGCCGCGACCCTGGAGGACGTCGCCGCGGCCGCCGGGGTGTCCCGGGCGACGGCGTCGCGCGTGCTCAACGGCGTGCCCTCCGTGCGGGCCGCGGC
>JAEZBT010000330.1 GCA_023426865.1 Actinomycetes bacterium | reverse complement strand
GGCGGGCACCGTGGTCGTGAGCGCCGCCGACCCGGCATCGGCGGGGGAGGTCCTCGCCGTCCGCGTCGCCGACGGCGCCACGACCGTCCTCACCGACCTCGCCGGGCCGATGCGGGCGACGGGCCGGCTGCGAGCCCCGGCCGAGCTCACGGCCACCGCCCCCGACGGTTACCCGGTGCACGGCTGGCTCACGCTTCCCGACCCCCAGCGGCACGGCGCGGGCCCGTACCCCACGGTGCTGATGATCCACGGCGGCCCGTTCGCGCAGTACACGCACGCGGTGTTCGACGAGGTGCAGACGCTCGCGCACGCGGGCTACGCCGTCGTGCACGGCAACCCGCGCGGCTCGGGCGGCTACGGGGCCGCGCACGGCCGGGCGATCCAGGGCGCGTTCGGCACCGTGGACGCCGACGACGTGCTCGCCCTGCTCGACCACGCCCTGACGACGACGCCGGTGTTGGACGGCGCGCGCGTCGGTGTCATGGGCGGCTCGTACGGCGGCTACCTCACGGCCTGGCTGACGACGCGCACGCACCGGTTCGCCGGCGCCATCGTCGAGCGCGGCTTCCTCGACCCGGTGAGCTTCGTCGGGTCCAGCGACATCGGCTGGTTCTTCGGCCTCGAGTACCTCGGGGACGCGGCCACGCCGGAGGGCGCCGCGGCCGTCGCCGCCCAGTCGCCGATGGCGCACGTGGGCGACGTGCGGACGCCGACCCTGGTCATCCACTCCGAGCAGGACTGGCGCTGCCCGGTGGAGCAGGGCCAGCGGTGGTTCGTCGAGCTCAAGCGCCGTGGCGTGCCGGCCGAGCTGCTGCTCTTCCCGGGCGAGGGGCACGAGCTGACCCGCTCCGGCCGTCCGTCGCACCGGCTGGTCCGGTTCGAGCACGTGCTGCGCTGGTGGGCGGCCCGGCTGGCCTGAGCGACGTGGGCTCCGGATGCCGGGGGTGAGCCACCGACCTAGGCTCGAAGGCTCACCCGTCCACGAGACGAAGGAGCACGCCATGGCCCACCTGACCGGCGCGACCGTCGCGTTCCTGGCCACCAACGGCTTCGAGGACTCCGAGCTCACCAGCCCCTGGCAGGCGGTCGCCGAGCACGGCGCACAACCTGTGCTGGTGTCGCCGGAGTCCGGCTCGATCACCGGCAAGAAGGGTCACGAGCAGACGGTCGACGAGGCCGTCTCGGCGGCCGACGCCGCGCGGTTCGACGCGCTCGTGCTGCCGGGCGGCGTCGTGAACGGCGACAAGCTCCGCCTGTCGCAGGACGCGGTGCGGTTCGCGCGCGCGTTCTTCGAGCAGGGCAAGCCCGTGGGTGTCATCTGCCACGGCGGCTGGATCCTCACGGACGCCGACGTCGTGCGCGGGCGGACGCTCACCTCGTACCCGAGCCTGCGGACGGACCTGCGCAACGCGGGCGCGACGTGGGTCGACGAGGAGGTCGTGGTCGACTCCGGCCTCGTCTCGAGCCGCACGCCCGACGACCTGCCCGCGTTCAACGCGAAGCTCGTCGAGGAGATCGGCGAGGGCCCGCACGCCGGGCAGACAGTGAGTTGATCATGAAGGCAGCGCCGCCGCCCGGCCGTCCGTAGGCTGAGGTGGTGGGCGCCGCCGACGTCGGTCCGGGCTGTGAGCAGGTCGTCGACGGGTTCCTCCGTGAGCCCGTCTCGGCCTGGTCGAGCCTCGCGTTCGTCGTCGCCGGGGTCCTCATCGAGGTGCTTGCGCGTCGTCGCCGACGGGCCGACTCCGGCCCGGACGGGCCGCTCGGCGCGGTCGTGGAGCCGCCGTCCCTGGCGTACGCGGTGGCCGTCGCCGGGATCGGCGTCGGGTCGGTGATGCAGCACGGGCCCAACCCCTTCTGGGCCGACCTGGCCCACGACCTGCCTCTGCTCGCGACACTCGCGCTCATCGCGTCCGACGCCGCCGCCGACCTCGCCCACCGCGCCCGCGAGTGGTGGTGGTGGGCGTTGCCGACGGCGCTGCTCGCGCCCGTGATCCACTGGTTCCCCGACGCCGGCGACATGGCCCAGGGCGTGGTCGCCGGCGTCGCCGTGCTGCTCAACCTCGAGCGCGCGCGCCGGCAGCCCGCGCTGCGGCAGGCGATCTGGTGGACGGTCGCGCTGCTGGGGTTCGGTGGGGTGCTGCAGCTCGCCTCCCGCCCGGGCAAGCCGCTGTGCTTCCCGGACTCGGTGTGGTGGCACCCGCACGCGGTGTGGCACACGCTGGTCGCCGCCGCGCTGACCATCCTCGCCGGCGGGCTCGGCCTGCGGCGGGTCGCCAGGGCGGACAGGGTCTAGTCCCTCACCGGCCGCGCGTCGTACGGTCGTCGCTTCCAGTTCGCGACGACGCGGGTGGCCGCGGGGACGGGGGACGATCATGCGGGTCTCGGAGGTGCTCCGGCGCAAGGGCGCGACGGTGGTCACGATCGCCCCGGACCGGAGCGTGCACGAGCTGCTCGGGCTGCTGGCCGAGCACGGCATCGGCGCCGTCGTCGTCAGTGAGGACCAGGTGACGGTCGCGGGCATCGTCAGCGAGCGCGACGTCGTGCGGCGGCTGCACCTGTACGGGGAGGAGGTCCTCCGGGGCCCCGTCGCCGCGATCATGACCGTCGACGTGGAGACCTGCGCCCCGCCGGACGACCTCGAGCAGCTCATGGAGGTCATGACCGAGCGGCGGATCCGGCACCTGCCCGTGCTCGAGGAGGGTCGCCTCGTCGGCCTGGTGAGCATCGGCGACGTCGTCAAGTACCGGATCTCCGAGGTCCAGGCCGAGCGCGACCAGCTCAGCGCCTACATCACCCGCTGACGCCCGTCAGCCGGACCAGGGGACGGCGCTGGGCAGGTCGAACGCGTGGCCCTCCCAACGCCGCCACCACAGGCCGGCGTCCGGCGGCAGGAGCCGCGACGGCACGCTCGCGACGCGGTCGCGCAGCTCGCGTTTGAGGGCGGCGAGGCCGTCGGGGTCGGGGTCGGTGCTGCCGACGCTCTCGGCGAGGGCGGCCCGGGCCGCGGC
>JAEZBT010000286.1 GCA_023426865.1 Actinomycetes bacterium | reverse complement strand
ATCGAGGCCCGCCCGCGCGCCCGCGGCGGCTTCCTGGTGCGGGCCCGCGTGCCCGTCGAGCGTCGGGAGGTGTCGGCGTGAGCGACGAGAGGGACGACCCCGGCGCCACGGCGGACACCGGGCCGGTGCGCGTCATGCTCGTCGACGACCAGGCGCTGCTGCGCGCCGGCATCGCGACGATCCTGGGCGCCCAGCCGGGCGTCGTCGTCGTGGGGGAGGCCGGGTCCGGGCGGGAGGCCGTCGCGATGGCGCGCACCCTGCAGCCGGACGTGATCTGCATGGACGTGCAGATGCCGGGCATGGACGGGCTCGAGGCGACGCGGCACATCGTGGCCGACCCGTCCGTGGGCGCGCGCGTGCTCATGCTCACGACGTTCAACCGCGAGGACTACCTGCTCGAGGCGCTGCGCGCGGGCGCGAGCGGCTTCCTGCTCAAGAACTCCCGGCCGGAGCACCTGGTGGACGCGATCCGGGCGGTTGCCGCGGGCGACGCGCTCCTCGCCCCGGAGGTCACGCGCGCGGTCATCGAGCGCGCGATGTCACCCACTCCTCCCTCCGGGGACGGAGGGCTCGACGACGACGGCCCCGGCGGCCCGGCCGCCGTCCGCGGCATCCTCACCGAGCGGGAGGTCGAGGTGCTGCGGCTGGTCGCGCGCGGGCTGTCGAACGACGAGATCGCGACCGAGCTGTTCCTGGGCCGCGCGACGGTGAAGACGCACGTGTCGAACGTGCTCATGAAGCTGGGCCTGCGCGACCGCGTGCAGGCGGTCGTCTTCGCCTACGAGCACGGCGTCGCCCGCCCGCACCAGACGGACTGACCCCGCCCCGTCCGCGACGACCCTCGGGAACTGGAGCACAACGTTCCCCTCGAGGAGGGGCGGGCGGGGTGGGTCCGCCTCGGGGCGGAGCCTGGGGCGCCGCCAGGTTCGGCCTCGCGCCGGAGGTCCGCGCTCGCCGCCGTCCCTAGCGTGGGGGTGTCAACGACGGACGTCCCGAGTGGGGAGAACCATGCTGAGGATCGAGGGCCTGAACAGGTCCTTCGGCGACCGCCAGGTGCTGCACGACGTGACCTTCGGCGTCGAGCGCGGACGGCTGACGGGCTTCGTCGGCGGCAACGGCGCCGGCAAGACCACGACCATGCGCATCGTCCTGGGCGTGCTCGCGGCCGACTCGGGCGCCGTCACCCTCGACGGCCACCCGCTGACGGCGGCGGACCGCGTGGACTTCGGCTACATGCCCGAGGAGCGCGGCCTCTACCCGAAGATGAAGGTCGCTGAGCAGGTGGCCTACCTCGGGCGGCTGCACGGCCTGGAGCGCGGCGCGGCGATGGACCGGGCGCGCGAGCTGCTCGACCGCCTCGGCCTGGGCGAGCGCGCCGACGACCCGCTGGAGAACCTGTCGCTCGGCAACCAGCAGCGCGCGCAGATCGCCGCGGCGCTCGTGCACGACCCGCAGGTGCTCGTCCTCGACGAGCCGTTCTCCGGCCTGGACCCGCTGGCCGTGGACGTCGTCGTCGGGGTGCTCGCCGAGTACGCGGCGTCGGGCGTGCCCGTGATCTTCTCCTCCCACCAGCTCGAGCTCGTCGAGCGCCTGTGCGACGACCTGGTCATCATCTCCGGCGGTCGGATCGCCGCCGCGGGCGGCCGTGAGGAGCTGCGCGCCGCGCACGGCTCCACGCGCTTCGAGCTGGTCTCCGACGGCGACGCCGGCTGGGTCCGCTCGGCGCCCGGCGTCGAGGTCGTCGACTTCGACGGCGGCTACGTGCTGTTCGAGGCCGCGGAGGACGCCGCCCAGGCCGTCCTCCGGGAGGCCCTCGGCCGCGACGCCGTCCGCTCGTTCGCCCCTGTCCGCCCGACGCTCGGCGAGATCTTCCGCGAGGTCGTCGTCGACGCCCAGCCCGAGATGGAGGTCGCCCGATGAGCGCCGCCACGAGCACCACCGAGCGGACCCGGACCACGGAGGCGCCGTTCGCGCGTCCGACCGCCGGCCGGCCGCCCCGGCCGTCGACCCCACGCCTGGCCCTGATGGTCGCCGAGCGGGAGGTCGTCACCCAGGTCCGGACCAAGTCGTTCATCATCTCGACGGCGATCCTGCTGGCCGCCGTCCTCCTCTCGATCATCGCCGGCGCGCTGCTGTCCGGGAACGACGACCCGACCCAGGTCGCCGTCGTCGGGCAGGGGGCGGAGGTCGTCTCCGGGGTCGAGGACCTCGAGCCGGTCGACGCGGCCGACCGGGCCGCCGCCGAGCAGCTCGTGCGCGACGGCGAGGTGAGCGCCGCCGTCGTGCCGGACGAGGGCAGCCCGCTCGGGATCATGGTGCTCGCGCTCGACGAGACACCCCAGGGCGTGCTCGCGGCCCTGTCGGTCGCGCCGGAGGTCGAGCTGCTCGAGCCGTCCGACACCGACGAGGGCCTGCGCTACCTGGTCTCGTTCGGGTTCGGCCTGGTGTTCCTCATGTCGGCGGCCGGCTACGGCGCGACCATCGCGCAGAGCACCGTCCAGGAGAAGCAGAGTCGCGTCGTCGAGATCCTGCTGTCCGCCGTGCCCAGCCGCGCACTGCTCGCCGGCAAGATCCTCGGCAACTCCGTACTGGCGTTCGGTCAGACGGCGGCTCTGGCCGCCATGGCCGTCATCGGCCTCATGGTGACCGGGCAGGACGACGTCCTCGAGATGCTCGGCTCGCCGCTCATCTGGTTCGTCGGGTTCTTCCTCATCGGGTTCGTGCTGCTGGCGGCGATGTACGCGGCGAGCGCGTCGCTGGTCAGCCGGGTCGAAGACGTCAACACCGTCCTGACCCCGTCGATGATGCTCACGATGATCCCGTACTTCGGCGTCATCTTCTTCAACGACAACGAGGCCGTCCTGAACGTGCTGTCGTACGTGCCGTTCAGCGCGCCGGTCGCGATGCCGATGCGGCTGTTCCTCGGCGACGCGATGTGGTGGGAGCCGCTCATCGCGCTCGCGCTCCTCGTGGTGACGACGATCGCGATGATCGCCGTCGGCGCGAAGATCTACGAGCGGTCGCTGCTGCGCACCGGCCCGCGCGTGAAGCTCGGCGAGGTGCTGCGCCAGTCCTGACGACGCCGTCGCGCACGTCCCCGGGTCCCCCGTCGCCATCCGGCGGCGGGGGACCTGCCGTCGTCGGGCGGGGGCCTCGTCAGAGGTCGGCCGGGTCGACGACGAAGCCCATCATGTCGGTGACCTCGCCACCGACCTTGGCGTGCACGGCGCGCGCGACGGCGACCACCAGCGGCGTCGCGCGGCCGCGGGCCACGCGGTGCGCGAGCGGGGCACGCTCCTGCTCGAGGTCGGCCTCCTCGACCGGCTCCCAGCGCACGCGGTACGCCACGGCGCCCTTCGCGGCCCACGGCAGCCCGGCCACGACGGGCGGCGGCTCCTCGTCGCCCCCGATCTCCAGGGCGATGAAGCCGTCCAGGTCCAGGTCCGCGAGCAGACCGTAGGAGGTCATGGGCTCGGGCTCGGTGAGCTTCGCCTCGTCGTAGGCGTCCGCCTCCGCGTGCAGGTACTGGCGCTGCACGTCGGTCAGCGGCTCGGTCCCCGGCACCCGACCGTGGCCGACGTCGGACGGCGCCCCCTGCCACGTCCCGGCCGGCAGGTTCAGGTAGGCGCGGGGGATGGCCTGGCGCATGACGGCGAGCGCGGATTCCGGGTCGAGCCACAGGTCGCACCACACGGTGAGGTCGACGGCGGCGGCGGGGTCGGGCGTGAGGACGACGGGCGCGCGCCCACCCGGCGCGGCCGCGGTCCGGACGGCCGCGGGGCCGGGGGGACGGGCGCCCGTCGTGCTCGCGCCGGACCCGGCCGCCGCCGTCGCCCTCACCGTGTGGAGCGACCTGTGGCTCGACCCGGACGCCGCGCTCGCGGTGATGCGCCAGGCCAACCCCCGCGCCTACCTGAA
>JAEZBT010000186.1 GCA_023426865.1 Actinomycetes bacterium | reverse complement strand
ACACGAACTTCACGTGCGGCGGCGGCTCCTCGACGATCTTGAGCAGGGCGTTGAAGCCCTGCGTCGTGACCATGTGCGCCTCGTCGAGGATGAAGATCTTGAACCGGTCGCGCGCCGGGGCGAACGCCGCCCGCTCGCGCAGGTCCCGCGCGTCGTCCACGCCGTTGTGGCTGGCCGCGTCGATCTCGACGACGTCGAGCGAGCCCGGCCCCCCGCGCGCCAGCTCCACGCACGAGTCGCACACGCCGCAGGGGTCCGGCGTCGGGCCCTGCTCGCAGTTCAGGCAGCGCGCGAGGATGCGGGCCGACGTCGTCTTGCCGCAGCCACGCGGGCCCGAGAAGAGGTACGCGTGCGAGACGCGGCCGGTCCGCAGCGCCTGCAGCAGCGGCTCCGTGACGTGCTCCTGACCGATGACCTCGGCGAAGGTGTCGGGCCGGTAGCGGCGGTACAGGGCTGTCGTCACGCCGTCAGGGTAGGCGACACCGGGGACCCCCGACACGGGCCTGTCCCCACCCGTCGGCCCGCCCCACCCGCCACCCGGCGCGCGATGGCGTCCGGGGGGCGCGCCGGAGCAGGCGGCACCCGATCAGTTCGCGGCCCGACGGCGGTCGGCCCACCCAGGACGACCCCCATGAAGGAGCGACGCCATGCGCCTGACCGTGCACGAGTTCATCAGCCTGGACGGCGTGATCCAGGGACCGGGCGGCCCCGACGAGGACCCGTCGAACGGGTTCACCGCGGGCGGCTGGGTGGTGCCCTACGCCGGCGACGACGCCTTCGGTGAGGTGGTGACGAGCTGGTTCGCCCGCGCCCAGGCCCTGCTCTTCGGCCGCACGACGTTCGAGCTCATGCGCGCCTTCTGGCCGAGCGTCGACCCGGCTGCCGACCCGGTGTCCGCCAGCCTCAACTCCCTGCCGAAGTACGTCGTCTCGAACACCCTGACCGACGCGGGCTGGGAACCCACCACGATCCTGACCGGCAACCCCGTCGAGTCCGTCGCGCGCCTCAAGGACGAGCTCGGGGACCGCCCCGGCGAGCTCCAGGTGCACGGTTGCGCCCGCCTCGCAGCGACGCTGCACGCCGCCGGCCTGGTCGACGAGTACCGCCTCTTCACGTTCCCGGTCACGCTCGGCGCGGGCAAGCGCCTCTTCGCACCCGACGCGCCGCCCACCGGCTTCCGCGCCCTCGAGACCCGCACGACGTCGTCGGGCGGGGTCTACACCGCTCTCGAGCCCACCACGTTCGAGCGTGGCGACATCACTGTCGAGGACGGTCGCGAGGTCGTCTCCATCGTCGACTGAGGGGGCCCGAACACCGCCCGCTTGACCCTCGCACGGTGTCAGAGTGTGGGCTGATGGACATGCCACCCGCGGGAGAGCGACTGCTGACGATCGGCGAGTTCTCGCGCCTGTCCCAGCTGAGCATCCGCATGCTCCGGTACTACGACGAGCACGGCGTGCTGCCGCCGACGCACACCGACCCGAGGTCCGGCTACCGCTCCTACGCGCCCGCGCTGCTCGCGACGGCGCGGCAGGTGCGGCGGCTGCGCGACGTCGGGCTCGGGGTCGCCGAGCTGGCCGCGTGCGTTCCGATGCTCGACGAGCCCGGGGCCATGCGGCGCGTGCTCGAGCGGCACCGGACGCGCCTCATCGCCGAGGCCGCAGCGGCCAGCGCCCGCATCCAGGAGGTGGACGACCTGATCACCGGTCTGGAGGAACCACTCATGTCCGTCACCGTCACCCACCGCACCGACCCGGCGCGCACCGTCGCGTCGCTGCGCGGCGTCATCCCCACCTACGCCGACGAGGCCCGCCTCTGGGAGCGCCTCATGCCCGCGCTGTTCACCGCGGGCGCCCAGCTCGCGCCCGACGCGCGGGCCGTCGCCGTCTTCCACGACGAGGACTACCGGGAGACCGACTGCGACGTCGAGGTCCGGCTCGAGGTCGCGGCGCCCTTCACCGCCCCGCCCGGCGCCGACGGTGCCGACGGCGTCCGCTGCGTCGAGCTGCCCGCCCAGGACGTCGCCGTCGGCGTGCTTCACGGTTCGTACGAGCGCGTGGGCGAGGTCGTGGAGGCCGTCGGCCGCTGGGTGCCCGAGCACGGGTACCGGTTCGCCGGGCCGATGTTCAACGTGTACCTCGTCTCGCCGCACGAGGACCCCGAGCCCGCGCACTGGGTGACCGAGGTCTGCATCCCGGTCGCGCCGGCGGGGGCCTGATGACGGGGCCGGGGGCTGCGGGGGACCCGGGCAACGACCTGCGCCGCGCCCACCCGCAGCTCTGGCGCGCCCCGGACACCCCCGAGCGCATCATCGCTCCCCCGGTCGCGTGCCTGGCGGTCGACGGCGTCGGCGAGCCGGGCGGCGAGGCGTACGCGGCCGCCGTCGGGACGCTGTTCGCCGTGTCCTACGGGCTGCGGTTCGCGGTGAAGGCCGCGGGCGGCGAGCCGTGGACCGTCATGCCGCTCGAGGGGCTGTGGTGGGCCGACGACATGGCCGACTACCTGACCGGCGACCGGGCCCGCTGGCGCTGGACGATGCTCGTCGCCCAGCCGCCCGTGGTGACGGCCGCCATGGTGGCCGACGCCGCCGCCGCCGCGGCGCGCAAGGGCAAGGCCCCGGCCGCGGACCTGCTGCGGTTCGAGGTGCTCGACGAGGGCGACGCCGTCCAGGTCATGCACCACGGGCCCTACTCGGCGGAGGGACCCACGGTCGCCGCGCTGCACGGGTGGATCGCCCACGCCGGGCTGACTCTGGCGGGCACGCACCACGAGGTCTACCTGTCGGACCCGAACCGGGTCGCCCCGGAGCGGATGCGCACGATCATCCGCCAGCCGGTCTCGCCGGCCTGAGGACTGCGCGGAGGGTGCGCCGTGCCAGGCGCGGGGAACCTTCCGCGGTCCCGGGTCGCGCCGCCGCTCAGCGCAGGGCCAGGACCACGGCCAGCGCGCCGACGACGCCGTGGCCCGCCAGCGTGAGGGCGCGCCGCGTGCGCGGGCCGACCCGGGCAC
>JAEZBT010000105.1 GCA_023426865.1 Actinomycetes bacterium | reverse complement strand
TCCGCGGCCTGCGCGGCCTCCGCCTGGCGGGCCGACTCCTGGGCCCGGTCGAGCTGCCACGCGCCGAGCCGGGCGCACACGGCGGCGATCGCCAGGAGCACGAGGAGGATGCCCAGCATCCGCGGCGAGCGCGCGGTCCGCCCGTAGGGGGGCCGGTCCTCGATCACGCTGCCACGGTACCCGCCCGGGCCGACCCGCCCCGCGACCGCCCCCACGACCACCCCGCTCCCCCGCGGAGTGGAACGAAACCGCATGTCGAATCGTCACGAGTGGAACGGGACGGGAGCAGTTCGTTCCACTCGGGCAGCGGCCCGCGATGGTGCGCCCGGGTGCCCCGATGTGATGCGATGACCGTGTGCGCAGCGACCGTGCCAGCGATGGTCACGCGAGGCGGGCGGCCGTGGGGCGAACGTCCCCTGTCCTGGCCGACGCGCACGAGAACCTAAGGAGCGGACCGGGATCGACCCGGCCGCCGGCAGCCCTGTGAGGAGAGCGCGATGACCTCAGTCCTGGACAGCCCCGCCGGCTGGCGCACCCGGGAGGTGACGCCCCTGGACGACGAGACGCTCGAGCGCGTGGACAAGTGGTGGCGCGCCGCCAACTACCTCTCCGTCGGACAGATCTACCTGCTCGACAACCCGCTGCTCGCCGAGCCGCTGCACCGCGACCACGTCAAGCCGCGCCTCCTCGGGCACTGGGGCACGACGCCCGGTCTGACGTTCCTCTACGCGCACCTCAACCGGGCGATCGCCGAGCGCGACCAGTCCACGATCTACATCACCGGCCCGGGCCCCGGCGGCCCGGGCCTCGTCGCTGCTGCGTACCTCGACGGCACCTACTCCGAGGTGTACTCCGACATCACCCAGGACGCCGAGGGCCTGCGTCGGCTGTTCCGGCAGTTCTCGTTCCCCGGCGGCATCCCGAGCCACGTCGCGCCCGAGACCCCGGGCTCCATCCACGAGGGCGGCGAGCTCGGCTACGCGCTCTCGCACGCGTACGGCGCGGCCTTCGACAACCCCGACCTGCTGGTGGCCGCGGTCGTGGGCGACGGCGAGGCCGAGACCGGCCCGCTCGCCACGAGCTGGCACTCCAACAAGTTCGTCAACCCCGTGAAGGACGGCGTGGTCCTGCCGATCCTGCACCTCAACGGGTACAAGATCGCGAACCCGACCGTGCTCGCGCGCATCGACGAGGACGAGCTCAGCTCGCTCATGGTCGGCTACGGGCACAAGCCGCACCTGTTCACGGCGGGTTTCGACGACGAGGACGCGGTGTCGATCCACCGCCGCTTCGGGCTGCTGCTCGACGAGGTGCTCAACGAGATCGCCGAGATCAAGGACCGTGCCGCCCGCGGCGACGAGACCCGACCGATGTGGCCGATGATCGTCTTCCGCACCCCCAAGGGCTGGACCGGCCCGGACTACATCGACGGCAAGAAGACCACCGGCTCGTGGCGGGCGCACCAGGTGCCGCTCGCGAGCGCCCGGGACACCCCCGAGCACCTGGCGGTGCTGCGCACGTGGCTCGAGAGCTACGGCCCCGAGGAGCTGTTCGACGCCGACGGCCGGGTCTCCGCCGACATCCGCGCGCTGGCCCCCGCCGGCCTCCTGCGGATGAGCGACAACCCGCACGCGAACGGCGGCCTGCTGCTCAAGGACCTGCGCCTGCCGGACTTCCGCGAGTACGCCGTCGACGTCCCGCGCCCGGGCGGCTCGTTCTCGGAGGCGCCGCGCATCCTCGGCCAGTGGCTGGCCGAGGTCATCCGCCTCAACCCGGACAACTTCCGGATCTTCGGTCCGGACGAGACCGCCTCCAACCGCCTCCAGGCCGTCTTCGAGGCGACCGACAAGCAGTGGAACGCCGAGTTCGAGGGGCCCGAGGTCGACGAGCACATGGCCCGCGCGGGTCGCGTGCTGGAGATGCTGTCGGAGCACCAGATGCAGGGCTGGCTCGAGGGCTACCTGCTCACCGGTCGGCACGGCCTGTTCAACTGCTACGAGGCGTTCATCCACATCGTCGACTCGATGGTGAACCAGCACGCCAAGTGGCTGAAGGTCACCGCGGACATCCCGTGGCGCCGGCCGATCGCGTCGCTGAACTACCTGCTGTCCTCGCACGTGTGGCGCCAGGACCACAACGGCTTCAGCCACCAGGACCCGGGCTTCATCGACCACGTGGTCAACAAGAAGGCGGAGATCGTCCGGGTGTACCTGCCGCCGGACGCCAACACCCTGCTGTCGACCTACGACCACTGCCTGCGCAGCCGCGACTACGTCAACGTCGTGGTCAGCGGCAAGCAGCCGGCGCCGAACTTCCTGACCATGGAGCAGGCGATCGCGCACTGCACGCGCGGCGTCGGCATCTGGGACTGGGCCGGCACCGAGGTCGAGGGCCAGCAGCCCGACGTCGTTCTCGCCTGCGCCGGCGACGTGCCGACGCTCGAGGTGCTGGCGGCGGCGCACATCCTGCGCGAGCGCGTGCCGGTGCTCAAGGTCCGCGTGGTCAACGTCGTCGACCTCATGCGCCTGCAGGACGCGCGGGAGCACCCGCACGGCCTGTCCGACCGCGAGTTCGACAACCTCTTCACCGCGGACCGGCCGATCGTCTTCGCGTACCACGGCTACCCGTGGCTGATCCATCGCCTCACCTACCGGCGCAACGGGCACGACAACCTGCACGTGCGCGGCTACAAGGAGGAGGGCACCACGACCACGCCCTTCGACATGGCGATGCTCAACGACATCGACCGCTACAAGCTCGTCATCGACGTCATCGACCACGTCCACTGGATGCGGTCCGGCCAGGCGAACCTCCGCCAGGAGATGGTCGACGCGCGGCTGCGGGCCCGGGCGTACACGCGGGACCACGGCGAGGACATCCCCGAGGTCCGCGACTGGGTGTGGCCCGACGCGGGCGAGACCGGGACCGCCGAGGGCGGCCCGCAGCAGGACCAGGTGTCGGCCACCGCCGCCACCGGGGGCGACAACGAGTAGTAGGAGCCATGGCACGCAGCCTGTACATCACCTCGTCCGAGGGCGACACCGGTAAGTCCACGATCGCGCTCGGCATGGTCGACCTGCTCAGCCGCACGGTGCGGCGGGTGGGGGTCTTCCGCCCGGTCGCGCGGTCCTCGGACCAGCGGGACTACGTGCTCGAGGTCCTCCTCGCGCACGACGGAGTCGACCTCAGCTACGAGCAGTGCGTCGGGGTGACGTACGAGGACGTGCACGCGGACCCGGAGGCGGCGCTCGCCCGCATCGTCACGCGGTACCACGACATGGCGCGCGAGTGCGACGCCGTCGTCGTCGTGGGCACCGACTACACGGACGTCGCGGGACCCACCGAGCTCGCCTACAACGCCCGCATCGCGGCCAACCTCGGCGCGCCGGTGCTCCTGGTCGTCAGGGGCACCGGCCGTCGGCCGGACGCCATCCGGCAGGCCGCCGAGGTGAGCCTCGCGGAGCTGCGCGCACAGCACGCGGAGGCGCTCGCCGTCGTCGCCAACCGGTGCGAGCCCGACGAGGTGACGCTGGTCAAGGAGGCCCTCGCGGCGACCGGGCTGCCGGCGTGGGCCGTGCCCGAGGACCAGCTCCTCGCCGCGCCCACGGTGCGCGCGGTCATGGAGGCCGTCGAGGGCCGCCTGGTCGCGGGCGACGAGGAGCTCCTGTCGCGCGAGGCGCTGGAGCTGGTGGTCGGCGCGATGTCGCTCGAGCACCTCGTGGAGCGCCTCACCGACGGCGCGGTCGTCATCACCCCCGGCGACCGTGGCGACATCCTGCTGGGCCTCGTGTCCGCGCACGCGGCGGACGGCTTCCCGTCGCTCGCGGGCATCGTGCTCAACGGCGGGTTCGAGCCGCCGGAGGTCATCACGCGCCTGGTCAGCGGCCTCGGCCAGCGCCTGCCGATCATCTCGACCGAGCTCGGCACGTTCCGGACGACGAACCGCGCCGCGGCCGTCCGCGGCCGGCTGTCGTCGGACTCCCAGCGCAAGGTGGACACCGCGCTGGCGATCTTCGAGCGGCACGTGGACGGGCCCGAGGTGCTGCGGCGCCTCGACGTCTCCCGGACGAGCGTCGTCACGCCGCTCATGTTCGAGTACGAGCTGCTGGCGCGGGCGCGGGCCGACCGCAAGCACATCGTGCTCCCCGAGGGCAGCGACGACCGGATCCTGCGGGCCGCCTCGACGCTGCTCCAGCGCGACGTCGCCGACCTGACGATCCTCGGCAACGAGGCCGGCATCCGGGCCCGCGCCACCGAGCTCGGCCTGGACATCGCGGCCGCCAAGGTGCTCGACCCCAAGGAGGGCGAGCTCTTCGAGCGGTTCGCGCACGAGTACGCCGAGCTGCGCAAGCACAGGGGCATGACGGTCGAGCGGGCGCGCGAGATCGTCGGCTCGGTCTCCTACTTCGGCACGATGATGGTGCAGACCGGGATCGCCGACGGCATGGTGTCCGGTGCGATCCACACCACGGCGCACACCATCCGGCCGGCCTTCGAGATCATCAAGACCACGCCCGACGTGTCCATCGTCTCGAGCGTGTTCCTCATGTGCCTCGAGGACCGCGTCCTCGTCTACGGCGACTGCGCCGTCAACCCCGACCCCACCGCCGAGCAGCTCGCGGACATCGCGATCTCGTCGGCCGAGACCGCCCTGCAGTTCGGCATCGAGCCGCGCGTCGCGATGCTGTCGTACTCCACGGGCGAGTCGGGCACGGGCGCCGACGTCGACAAGGTCCGCGCCGCGACCGCGCTCGTGCGCGAGCGCCGGCCCGACCTCGACGTCGAGGGCCCCATCCAGTACGACGCCGCGGTCGACGCGTCGGTCGCCAAGACGAAGATGCCGGACTCGGCCGTCGCCGGCCGCGCCACGGTGTTCGTCTTCCCCGACCTGAACACCGGCAACAACACCTACAAGGCCGTGCAGCGGTCCGCCGGGGCGGTCGCCGTCGGTCCGGTGCTGCAGGGCCTGCGCAAGCCCGTCAACGACCTTTCGCGCGGCGCCCTGGTGCAGGACATCGTCAACACCGTCGCCATCACCGCCATCCAGGCGCAGGCGATGAACCCCACGAAGGAGAGCAAGTGAGCGAGCACGTCCTGGTCGTCAACGCCGGATCGTCGTCGATCAAGTACCAGCTCATCGACGTCGAGACCGGCGAGGCGCTCGCCGTCGGCCTGCTCGAGCGGATCGGGCAGGAGGTCGGGGCCGTCCGGCACGAGGGCCCCGATGGCAAGACGACCTTCGAGGCGCCGCTGCCGGACCACGAGGCGGGCGTCGCGATGCTCCTGCGCATGTTCGACGAGCACGGCCCGACCCGGGACACGTGGCACCTCGTCGCCGTCGGTCACCGCGTCGTGCAGGGCGGCGACCGGTTCCCCGGCCCCGCGATCGTCGACGACAAGGTCGAGGCCGACATCGAGGACCTGTGCACCCTGGCGCCGCTGCACAACCCGGCCCACCTGGCGGGCATCCGGGCCGCGCGCCACGCGTTCGGTGACGTCCCGCACGTCGTCGTGTTCGACACGTCGTTCCACACGACGCTGCCCGAGGCCGCGTACACGTACGCGATCGACCGTGACCTGGCCAAGCGGTACGCCATCCGCCGCTACGGCGCGCACGGCACGTCGCACAAGTACGTCTCCCAGCGCGCCGCGGCGCTGGTCGGCAAGGAGCCGGCCGACGCCAAGGTCATCGTCGCCCATCTGGGCAACGGCGCCTCGATCACCGCCGTCAGCGGCGGGAGGTCCGTCGAGACGTCGATGGGCCTGACCCCGCTCGAGGGCCTGGTCATGGGCACGCGGTCCGGCGACATCGACCCGGCCGTCACGTTCCACCTGGGCCGCGTGGCCGGCATGGGCGTCGAGGAGCTCGACAACCTGCTCAACCGCCGGTCGGGCATGTTCGGCCTCACCGGGTCGTCCGACCTGCGCGACGTGCACGACAAGATCGCCGCCGGCGACGCCGACGCCAAGGTCGCGCTCGACGTCTACTGCCACCGCCTGAAGAAGTACATCGGCGCCTACTTCGCGATCCTCGGCGGCGTGGACGTCATCGCGTTCACCGCGGGCGTCGGCGAGAACGACGACATCGTGCGTCTGCAGACCCTCCAGGGCCTGGAGCACATGGGCATCGTCGTCGACCCGGCCCGCAACGAGGGCCGCAAGAAGGCCGAGACCCTCATCTCCACCGACGACTCGCCGATCAAGGTCTGGGTGGTCCCGACGAACGAGGAGCTCGAGATCGCCCGTGAGGCGGTGGAGCTCGCGCACGGGGCCAAGGCCTGACGCTAACGCGGCTCGAGGGCCGGGGGCTCACCGCGCAGCGTGCGGCGTGCCCCCGGCCCTCCGCACGTCCGCCGCCGGTCAGGCGAGGCGGTCGACCAGGAAGTCCACGATCCGCCGGAGCGGCGGCTCCGGGTCGACGGCGCCGAAGCAGTGGTCGGCGCCCGGCACCAGGTCGAGCACGACGTCGACCGCGCCCGCCGCGACGAGCGCCTCGTGCATCCGCACGGTCTGCCGCGGCGGGACCACGGAGTCGGCGTCGCCGCTGATCAGGAGCATGGGCGGGGCGTCGGCGTGGACGTGCGTGAGGGGCGACGCCTCGTCCCAGGCCGACGGCGCCTCGTCGGGCAGGGAACCCATGAGGAGGACCTCGGGCGTGCCCCGCCGCTGCTCGGGCGTGGCCTGCTCGACGCCGTCGAAGTCCCGCAGGTCCATGACGCCGTAGAGCACCGCGGCGGCCTGCACCGCCGTCGGGCCGGAGCCCGTCAGTGCGGCCATCGCCGCGAGGTGACCGCCCGCGCTCTCCCCCGCCACCCCGATCCGGCCGGGGTCGATGCGCAGCACGTCGGCCTGGGCGCGCAGGAAGTGCAGCGCCTCGGCGACGTCGTCGCCCTGCGCCGGCCACCGCGCCTCGCTCGAGAAGCGGTAGTCGACGGTCGCCACGGCCAGGCCGGCCTCGACGAGCAGGCGGAAGAAGAGACCCTCCGGCCAGGTGCTCGGCGTCTCGCGCCGGTCGCCCTCCCACCACGCGCCGCCGTGGATCCACAGGACGCACGGCACCGGGGGCGTGCGGAGCACCGGCACGTACACGTCCATGAGCAGCGGCCGGAAGCCCTGTCGGGCGACGTACGTCACGCCGCGGTGGCACACGGCCCCGGGCACGACGCCCGCCACGTCCAGCGCGCCCTCGAGGACGCCGTCCGACTCCAGGGGTGTGGCCATGACGGGCAGCCTACGTGCCCCACGGTGGCCGGTTCGACGAGCGGACGAGTGACACCGCGCCCCGACCGGGGGGCGAGCGACCGGCCCGGCGCCCGCCCGCCAGGCCGGCCGTGCTCAGCCCAGCGCGAGCACCTCGCGGACCTCCGGGTCCACGAGCGCGAGGCATGCC
>JAEZBT010000045.1 GCA_023426865.1 Actinomycetes bacterium | reverse complement strand
GGGACCCGGGTGCGCCGTGCGCACCGCAGAACCGGCCCGCAGCGCCCCGACGATCTGCGCCGTCGTGATGTCCAGGCCCTCCCGGTGCGGCACGCCGTCGACGACGACGTCCAGGGGCACCACGACGATGCCCGCCGCCTCGACGAGGCCCGCGGGCAGCGACGCCGTGGAGTCCGTGACGACGGCGACGCGCGCCATGTCAGGCCGGCACCACGTTGACCAGCCGCGGCGGGCGCACGATGACGGTCCGCACGGCCCGGCCGTCCAGCGCACGCTGCACGCGCGGGGAGGCCAGCGCCAGCTCGCGCAGGGTCTCCTCGGTCGCGTCGGGTGCGACCTCGAGCTTGTCGCGGACCTTGCCCTGGACCTGCACGACGCATGTCACGGACTCGACCACCAGGTACGCCGGGTCGGCGACCGGGAACTGCTCGCGCAGCAGGCTCTGCGGGTGCCCGAGCCTCGACCACAGCTCCTCGGCCAGGTGCGGTGCGAACGGCGCTGCCATGAGCACGAGCGACTCGGCCACGGACCGCGGGACGGCGTCGAGCGACGTCAGGTGGTTGTTCAGCACGATGAGGCGCGCGATGGCGGTGTTGAACCGCATCGCGTCCATCTCCGTGGTGACCTCGTCGATGGTCCGGTGCAGCACCCGCAGCGTCTCGGTGCCGGGCTCCGCGTCGGTCACGGTGAGCTCGCCGCTCCCCTCGTCGACGACGTTGCGCCACAGCCGCTGCAGGAACCGCTGCGAGCCGACGACGGCCCGCGTCTCCCACGGCCGCGACAGGTCGAGCGGGCCCATGGACATCTCGTAGACCCGGAAGGTGTCGGCGCCGTACGCCTCGTACATCTCGTCGGGCGTCACGGCGTTCTTCAGCGACTTGCCGATCTTGCCGTACTCCTGCGTGACCGGCTGGCCCTGCCAGCTGAAGCCGGTCGGGGACACGGAGTCCTCGACCACCTCGGCGGCCTGCACGTACGCGCCGCGCGCGTCGGTGTACGCGTGGGCCTGGATGTACCCCTGGTTGAACAGGCGGCGGAACGGCTCGACGCTCGTCACGTGGCCCAGGTCGTACAGAACCTTGTGCCAGAACCGCGCGTAGAGCAGGTGCAGCACCGCGTGCTCGACGCCGCCGACATACAGGTCGACACCGCCGCTCGACCCGGCCGCGGTGTTGTGCTCCGAGCCGAGCCAGTAGCGCTCGAGCTCAGGGTCCACGACGACGTCGCGCATCCCCGGGTCCAGGTAGTTCAGGTAGTACCAGCACGACCCTGCCCAGTTCGGCATCGTGTTGGTGTCCCGCCGGTACAGGCGGGGACCGTCGCCCAGGTCGAGCGTGACGTTGACCCACTCCTCGTTGCGGCCCAGCGGGGGCTCCGGCGTCGAGTGCACGTCCTCGGAGTCGAAGGTGCGCGGCGAGTAGTCCGGCACGTCGGGCAGGTCGACCGGCAGGGCGTCGGCGGGCAGGGCGATGGGCAGGTCGTGCTCGTCGTAGACGATCGGGAACGGCTCGCCCCAGTACCGCTGGCGGCTGAACAGCCAGTCACGCAGGCGGTAGGTGACGGTGCCCTGCCCGACGCCGTGGCGCTCGAGCCATGCAGTGATCGTCGCCTTCGCGGTGACCACGTCCATCCCGTCGAGGACGACCTCGTCGTTGCGCGAGTTCACGACGACGCCGTCGCCCGTGTACGCCCCACCGGGGTGGTCGGCCGGGGGCTGCACCGTGTGGATCACGGGCAGCTCGAAGGCTTCGGCGAACTCGAAGTCGCGCTGGTCGCCGCCGGGCACCGCCATGATCGCGCCGGTGCCGTAGCCCCACAGGACGTAGTCGGCCGTGAAGATCGGGATCATCTCCCCGTTCACGGGGTTGATGGCGACGTGGCCGGTGAACACGCCCGTCTTCTTGCCGGCGTCGGCCTGGCGCTCGACGGCCGTCTTGGCGGCGGTCTCGGCGCGGTAGGCGGCGACGGCGGCGGTCGGGCTCTTGTACCCGCCGGTCCAGGCGCCGTGCGTGCCGTCCGGCCAGTGCATCGGGACCTCGTCGAGCAGCGGGTGCTCGGGGGCCACGACCATGAAGGTCGCGCCGAACAACGTGTCGGGGCGTGTGGTGAAGACCTCCACCTCCTCGCCCCCGATGACCTCGAAGGTCACCATCGCGCCCTCGGACCGGCCGATCCAGTTGCGCTGCATGAGGCGCACCTTCTCGGGCCAGTCGATGAGGTCCAGGTCCTCGGCCAGACGGTCGGCGTAGGCGGTGATCCGCATGTTCCACTGGCGCAGGTTGCGCTTGAAGACGGGGAAGTTGCCGCGCTCGGAGCGTCCCTCGGCGGTGACCTCCTCGTTCGCCAGGACCGTGCCCAGGCCGGGGCACCAGTTCACCGGCGTCTCGGACACGTAGGCCAGGCGCTGGCTGTCCACGACGCGACGGCGCTCGACGGCGTCCAGGTCGGCCCAGGACCGACCCGCCCACGCCTCCGGGAGCGCGCGCGTGCCCGCGTCGTACTCCGCGACCAGCTCGTCGACGTGCCGTGCGCGCCCGCGGCCGCCGTCCGGCCGCTCGGCGTCGGCGTCGTACCAGGCGTCGAAGATCTGCAGGAAGATCCACTGCGTCCAGCGCACGTACTCCGGGTCCGTCGTCGCGAAGCTCCGGCGTGGGTCGTGCGCCAGGCCGAGGCGGCGCAGCTGGCGCCGCATCGTCGTGATGTTCTCCTCGGTGGTCTTGCGCGGGTGCTGGCCCGTCTGCACGGCGTACTGCTCGGCGGGCAGCCCGAACGCGTCGTACCCGAGGGCGTGCAGCACGTTCTGCCCGCGCATCCGCCGGTAGCGGCCGACGACGTCCGTCGCGATGTACCCCAGGGGGTGCCCGACGTGCAGGCCGGCGCCCGACGGGTACGGGAACATGTCCATGACGAAGAACGACGGCGCCGACGGGTCGGCGTGCTTCCCGTCCCCGTCCGTCAGCCGGCCCGACGGGTTCGGGGTGTGGAACGTCCCCTGCTCCTCCCAGCGGTCCTGCCACGCCTGCTCGATGCGGCCTGCGAGCGCCGCGGTGTAGCGGAAGGGCGGCTCCGGAGGGGTCCCGGCGGCAGCGCCTGCGGAGCTGCCTGCGGGGACTGCGGCGGTGGTGGGTTCCTCGGGGGTGTGCACGCGCCAAGGCTACCGACCCGACGAGGCCGCCGACGCAGGCCGTCCGCCGTCGTCCGGCGCTCCCACCTGCCCGAGAAGGGCTCGCGGCGCGACGTGCGGGGCTAGCCTGCGGACCATGACCGCAGACGACGACGTCGCACTCGCCCGCGCACGGGCGGAGGCCGCCGAGGCGAAGGCCGCGGC
>JAEZBT010000004.1 GCA_023426865.1 Actinomycetes bacterium | reverse complement strand
ACGCTCGCGGCGCGTGCCTCGTACGGGCGCCTCGTGGCGATCCTCGCGGCGCCCACCCGCGACCTCCCCGGCGCGGAGGATGCGCTCGCCGACGCCTTCGAGCGTGCGCTGCGCACCTGGCCGGAGGCCGGCGTCCCCGACAACCCGGAAGGATGGCTGCTGACGGTGGCACGCAACCGGGTCCGCGACGTGCTCCGGTCGGCCGCCCGCCGCACCGGTGCGCCCCTGGACGAGGCACGCACCGTGCCGGCGGACCTGCTCGATGTCGACCTCGACGCGATCGGCGACAAGCGGCTCGAGCTGCTCTTCGCGTGCGCCCACCCGCGCGTCGACCGGCAGGCGCACACGCCGCTGATGCTGCAGGTGGTCCTCGGCTTCGACACTCGCGAGATCGCCCGGGCCTTCGCGGTCCCTACGGCGACGATGGCGCAGCGCCTCGTGCGCGCCAAGCGCCGGATCAAGGACGCGGGGATCCCGTTCGCCGTGCCGACGCGCGCGGACATGCCCGATCGACTGCCGCCCGTGCTGGAGGCGATCTACGGCGCCTACGCGATCGACTTCCTCGGCGGCTCGCCGCTGCTGGACGAGGCCCGCTACCTCGCACTGACGACGGCCGTCCTGCTGCGCGACGAGGCCGAGGCGTGGGGGCTTGCCGCGCTCCTCACGCTGTCCGAGGCCCGTTCGGACGCCAGGACCGGCGGCGACTACGTGTCCCTGTCCGAGCAGGACCCCGCGACCTGGGACGCCGCGCTCATCGCGGAGGGCGAATCGCTCCTGCGCCGGGCGGCAAGCCTGGGTCACCCGGGCCGGTTCCAGCTCGAGGCGGCGATCCAGTCGGTGCACTGCGACCGGGCGCGCACGGGCACGACGGACTGGGCGGCGCTGCGCAGCCTCTACGAGGGCCTGGTGGCCGTCGCGCCGACGCTGGGCGCGCGAACCGCGCTGGCCGTCGCGATCGGCCGCGTTGACGGGGCGGACGCAGGCCTCGCGGCGCTGGACGCCATCGAGGACCCCGCGCTCGGGCGCTTCCAGCCCTTCTGGGCGGCCCGGGCCGAGCTGTCGGGCGAGCGGGCGGCGCTGGCCAAGGCGATCTCGCTGACGACCGACCCGCGTGTGCGCCGCTGGCTCGAGCGCCGCGGTGGTGCCGTCTGACCCAGCCCTGGTCAGCGGCCGGTCCGGACGAGCGGCGTCAGCGCCTCGAGGACCCGGGCGACGTCCTCCTCGTGGTTCCAGAGGTGGAACGACAGCCGGACGCCGCCACGCCGCGCAGCGACCGTGCAGCCGGCGGCCTGCAGTGCACCGAGCCGCGCGCCGTCGGGGTCGGGCAGCGCGAGCACCGGAAGGCCCGTCGGAGCGAGATCCAGCGCCTCGCGCACCTGGTCCGCGAGGCGGGCACCGTGGCACCGGACCATCGCGGCGACGTCCGGATCGCCGCGCAGCAGGTCGGCGAAGACCTCGATCGCCGGCGCGGTGCCGACCCATACGGGCCAGGCAGGCGAGACGTCGAAGCGCCGGGCGTCGTCCGCGAGGGTCATGTCCGGTCCGTAGACGGAGGCCCACGGGACCTGACCGGCGTACCAGCCCGCGTTCACCGGCCGCAGGCGCCGTGCGGCCTCCTCCCCGGCCGTGAGGAACGCCGACCCCCGCGGCGCGCTCAGCCACTTGTAGGCACCACCGACGGTCACGTCGAACGTCGCGGCGTCGAGCGGGAACCAGCCGGCCGCCTGTGTGACGTCGGCGACCGTGAGCGCGCCGACGGCGCGCGCCGCCTCTGCCACCGCCTCGGCGTCGACCACGCGCCCGTCGGCGGACTGCACCAGCGAGAAGGCGACGACGTCGACGCTGCGATCGACCGCGTCGGCGAGGCGCTCGAGCGGCACCTGCCGCACCGTCACACCCCGGTCGGCGTGCACGAGGAACGGGTAGAGGACCGAGGTGAACTCGCCCTCGGGCACGACGACGCGGGCGCCGTCGGGCACCGAGGCGGCGACGAGCCCCACGAGCACGGAGACCTGCGGCCCGACGGCGACCCGGTCGGCCGGGACGTCGACCAGGCGCGCGTAGGCCCTGCGTGCGGCGTCGACGGCCCCGTCGTACTCGGCGGGCGACGCCTCGCCGGCCTGCCATCGCGCGAGGTCGGCCCGCATGGCGGCCACGGTCTCCCGCGGCGGCACGCCGACGCTCGCGACGTTCAGGTACCCCGGGACGTGGTCCCAGTGCTCGGCGATCCGCTCGTGCATGTCCCCTCAGCCCAGGTCGAGCGCCAACAGGTCGTCCTCGGTCTCGCGGCGCACGAGGACGTGCGTCGCACCGTCGCGCACGGCGACCACCGGCGGGCGCGGCACGTGGTTGTAGTTGGACGCCATCGAGCGACCGTACGCACCCGTCGCCGGGACGGCGAGCAGGTCGCCGGGGGCCACGTCGTCGGGCAGGTCGACGTCGTGCACGACGATGTCCCCGGACTCGCAGTGCTTGCCGACGACCCGCGCGCTCACCGTCGTGGCGCTGCCCGCGCGCGAGGCGAGGGCGGCGGTGTACCGGGCGCCGTAGAGCGCCGGGCGCAGGTTGTCGCTCATCCCACCGTCAACCGAAACATAGGTGCGCGTGCCGCCGTCCTCGAGCGTCACCGGCTTGACGGTGCCGACGCGGTAGAGCGTGAGCGTCGTGGGCCCGACGATCGCGCGACCCGGCTCGATGGAGATCCGCGGCAGCGGCGTGCCGAGCTCGGCGCACGCGCCGTCGACGACGCCGGCCAGGTCCTTCGCGACGCGCCCCGGGTCGAGCGGGACCTCACCGGGCAGGTAGGCGATGCCGAAGCCGCCGCCGAGGTCGACCTCGGCCAGCAGGTGGCCGGTGGCGGCGGCGAGCGCTGCCCGCAGCTCGAGCACGCGGCGCGCGGCCGCCTCGAACCCGGACGGGTCGAGGATCTGCGAGCCGATGTGCGAGTGCACGCCGATGAGTTCGAGCTCGGGTCGGGCGAGGACCGCGCGCAGGGCGGTCATCGCCGGGCTCGCGTCGCCGCCCGCGACCGACAGCCCGAACTTCTGGTCCTCGTGCGCCGTGGCGATGAACTCGTGCCCTCCCGCGTGGACGCCCGTCGTGAGCCGCACCATGACGGGCGTGCGCACGCCCGCCCGGGCTGCGGCGTCGGCGACGCGGTCCACCTCGCCGAGCGAGTCGACGACGATCCGCCCGACGCCGGCCGCGAGCGCACGCTCGATCTCGGCGTCGGACTTATTGTTCCCGTGGAGCCCGATGTCGGGGCCGGGAACCCCCGCGCGGAGCGCGACGGCCAGCTCGCCGCCCGTCGAGGTGTCGATGCGTAGGCCCTCCTCGTGCGCCCAGCGCGCGACGGCGACGGAGAGGAACGCCTTGCCGGCGTAGTAGACGTCCACGCCCACGCCGACCGCCGCGAACGCGCGCTCGAACGCTGCGCGGAAGCCCCGGGCGCGGGCCTGGAAGTCGGCCTCGTCGAGGACGTAGGTGGGCGTGCCGTGCTCGGCCGCGAGGTCCCGCAGGTCCACGCCGGCGACGACGACCGCGCCGTCGGGCCCCCGACGGGCGCCGGCGGGCCAGACGTGCGGGTCGAGCGGGGGGGCGGTCACATGCGCTCCGGGGCGCTCACCCCGAGCAGGCCGAGGCCGTTGGCGAGCACGGTGCGCGTGGCGTCGTTGAGCCACAGTCGCGTGCGGTGGCCGTCACCGACCTTCTCGTCCCCGAACGGGACGACGCGACGCTGCTGGTCGTACCACTTGTGGTAGACCCCGGCGAGCTCCTCGAGGTACCGCGCGACGCGGTGCGGCTCGCGCAGCTCGGCGCCCTGGGCGACGACGCGCGGGAACTCGGCGAGCTTGCCGAGCAGGGCCGACTCGCTGGGGTGGTCGAGCAGCGACGGGTCGAACCCGTCCTCGCGCCGCACGCCGAGGTCGGCGGCGTTGCGCGCGATGTTCGCCGTGCGCGCGTGCGCGTACTGCACGTAGTAGACGGGGTTGTCGTTGCTGCGCGACGCGAGCAGGTCGAGGTCGAGGTCGATCATCGAGTCGACCGACGACCGGGCGAGCCCGTAGCGCCCGGCGTCCACCCCGACCGCCTCGACGAGGTCGTCGATGGTCACGACTGTTCCGGCGCGCTTGGACATCCGGACCGGCTCGCCGCCCTTGACGAGGTTCACCATCTGCCCGATGAGGATCTCGAGGTTGACCCACGGGGTGTCGCCGAACGCGGCGCACATCGCCATCATCCGGCCGATGTACCCGTGGTGGTCGGCGCCGAGCATGATGATCGCCCGGTCGAAGCCGCGCTCGCGCTTGTCCAGGTAGTACGCGAGGTCACCGGCGATGTAGGCCGCGTCGCCGTCGGACTTGACGATGACGCGGTCCTTGTCGTCGCCGAACTCCGTGGTGCGCAGCCAGGTGGCGCCCTCGGACTCGAAGACGTGCCCCAGCTCGCGCAGCCGCGCGATGGCGTGCTCCACGGCGCCGGACTCGTGCAGCGACGCCTCGTGGTAGTAGACGTCGAAGTCCACGCCGAACGTGTGCAGCGTCGCCTTGATCTCGTCGAACATCAGCGCCACGCCGCGCGCCCGGAAGACCTCCTGCGCGGCGTCGTCGGGCAGCGTGGACGGGTCGGGCTCGCCGGCGGCCGCGGCGTCCGCGACGACGCGCGAGGCGATCTCCTCGATGTACGCGCCGCCGTAGCCGTCCTCGGGCGCCTCCTGCCCGCGCGCCCGGGCGAGGAGGGAACGGGCGAACCTGTCGACCTGCGACCCGTGGTCGTTGAAGTAGTACTCGCGCGTGACCTCAGCGCCGCAGGCCTGCATGAGGCGCGCGAGCGAGTCGCCGACGGCGGCCCACCGGGCGCCGCCGATGTGCACGGGCCCGGTTGGGTTCGCCGAGACGAACTCGAGGTTGATCCGCTCCCCCGCGAGCGCGGCGTTCGTGCCGTACGCCGGGCCGGCCTCCACGATCGCCTGCGCGAGCCGCCCTGCGGCGGCGGCCTCGAGCGTGATGTTCAGGAAGCCGGGGCCGGCGACGTCGACCTTGGCGATGCCCGGGACCGCGGCCAAGCGCGCGGCGAGGAGCGCGGCCAGGTCGCGCGGGGCCATGCCGGCCTTCTTGCCGAGCTGGAGGGCGACGTTCGTCGCCCAGTCGCCGTGCTCGCGCTGCCGCGGTCGCTCGACGGCGATCTCCTGTGGGACGTCCTCGGCGGCGAGCGCGACGGCTCCGTGTGCGACGAGGCCGGTCAGGACGGCGTGCAGCGACTGGGAGAGCTCAGCGGGGGTCACCGGCAAAGCCTAGCGAGCCGACGCCACCGGCCCGGACGGGATTCGCAGGCGCCCCGCGGCGCCCGACGGGGCCGGACGCGACACGTCTGACGCCGGGTGAAGCACGAACGCCCGGAGCGCCGGGGTGCGCGCGACCGCCCGGGGGGTGTTGACTTCCTCTCACGGACACCGGGAGGTGGGATGACTCGGCGCACGAACCTCATCGACCAGGCGGTGGGGCGCTTGCGGAAGCAGATCACGTCGGGCGCATGGCCCGTCGGCACGCGCATCCCGCCGGAGCCGGAGCTGACGGAGCTCATCGGCGTCGGGCGCAACACCGTCCGCGAGGCCGTCCAGTCGCTCGTCCACGCCGGCATGCTCGAGCGCCGGCAGGGCTCCGGCACCTACGTCATCTCCGACTCCGAGCTGGGTACCGCCATGGGTCGGCAGATCGCGGGCGCCCACCAGCGCGACGTCCTCGAGGTGCGCCGCTGCCTCGAGGTGGAGGCCGCACGTCTGGCCGCCCAGCGCCGCACGGACGCCCAGCTCGCCGAGCTGACCGAGCTGCACGACCGGCGCGCGGCCGCGTACGCCAGCGGCGACCTCGACAGCGCCACCGAGGCCGACCTCGCCTACCACCGGCGTATCGCCGAGGCAGCCGGGAACCCGGTGCTGCTCGCCATCTACGAGACGCTCCTGGACGCCGTCGTGGCGAACATCCGGTTCAACTTCGAGCACCCCGCCGAGGAGCACGACGTCGCGCACACGTCCCTGCTCGACGCGATCGCGGAGGGCGACCCCGCGAAGGCGATGGCGGAGATCGACGACTACCTCTCGCTGTTCATCGGCGACGACCCGGTGAAGGCCTGACCGGCCTTCATCACCGACGACGGCGCGCCCGCCTCCTGCTGGTAAGGTTGCGGACCGTCCCGCCCGAGTAGCTCAGCGGATAGAGCGTCTGCCTCCGGAGCAGAAGGTCGCAGGTTCGAGTCCTGTCTCGGGCACCACGGCAGGTTCCGGAAAGTCACGCGAGTGACTCCGGAAAGTCAGCCGGTTGGACAACGAAGGAGCCCCGGACCACCAGGTCCGGGGCTCCTTCGCTTCGTCGGCGCCGGAGGGGCCGGCTTCCGCCTTGAGCCGCCGCGCGGTCGCGGGTGTGACGCGGTTGCCCAGGTACGCCGAGTGGCCCCGCCGGAGCGGGGCTACTCGGACGTGTTGTTCAGATGAGGGTTCGACCGGGCGCGGTCAGGAGCGACCGACCGTTGTGGGCGGTCGAGCTCCGCCGCGAAGAGCGCCAACGTCGACCGCAAGATCGCGTTCGACCGGCGCAGTTCCCGGTTCTCCCGCTCCAGCTCGGCGATCCGCTGCGCTTCCGCGGTCGTCGTCCCGGGCCCGACCCCCGCGTCGACCTCCTCCCGGGTCACCCGAACGCCCATGTGCGACCCGTGTCACCCTGGCTCTGGGCCATCGAGCCGTTCGAGGAACGACCGTGCCTGCCACCGTGCCCGATCGTCGCCAGCGGCGTGCTCGGTGAGCAGGCGACGACCGTCGTGCTCGCCGAGCTGGACGAGGGCGTAGGCCGCGCTCACGACGACGAAGGGGTCGGCAGCTTCGGTCAAGGTCCGCAGGAGGGGCAGGTGCGAGGCGTTTCCAGACCTGCCCAGCACCGTGGCGGCGGCCGCGTCCGAGTGAGTCGGCTGCACGGTCAGCTGCACCAGGTGCCGTGCAGCGAGCTCAGGCCCGCGCGGATCACCGAGCACGTCGAGCTCGTGATAGCAGCCCCAGGTCGCGAGGGTGTCGCGAGCACGACCGGTGCCGGCACGGACAAGGGCCTGAACCGCCCCGGGCGGGCGCAGCCGCTCGAGGGCGGCGACGGCCTCATCGGTGCCGATCCGTCCCAGAGCCTCGGCGGCGCGGCTCTCCAACCTGCCCCCTTCGATGAGCGCGACGAGGAGGGGAACGGCGTCGGGCGCGGTGATCCGGGAGAGGCGTTTCCAGGCCCACGGTTCGCCAAGAAGGGAGTGCGCGACAACGTGCTCGGCCACCTCGGCCGTCTCGACGGGTTCCCGCGCCGCCACCATGTGCTCCAGCAGAGAGCGGAATGACAGGTAGGCCTCCGAGCACTCCTTGCTGATCTCCCAGACCTGCCACTCGTCCGTGCCATCGAACGGCACCAGGCATGTTGTCCCGGGTCCCTTCTCCGGCGCGATGATCAGGCCGTCGGCGAACGCCCGCCACGGCCAGACCTCCTGCCCGTCCTGTGTCGCGCGTCCGTCACCATCCCGGTCCCGGGCATCCATGGCGGTGTCCTCGCAGAGCTCAGCGAACCATGGCTGCTCCGTACGCAGCCAGCGCAGGTCCGCCACCGGGAGGAAGCCCACGCCGACGACGTCGGACTCGGGCGGGGCCGTCTCGGCGCCCCGGTCGAGGTCCCACATCGTGACACCGCTCAGATCCCCGTACGCCCCGTCGCTGACCAGGAGGAACTCGCGGTAGGACGGCGGCAGCTCGCGCCCCAGGCGGCGCTCGGCTGCCTCGATCTGCTCCTCCGAGGCGGGTGGCCGCAGCAGGCTGCCAGTAGCCACCGCCTCGCGGGTCGGCTGCCACCGCCCGAGCGCGTCGGAATCCGCCAGCAAGAGGTCACTCCACCGGCGCGCGAGCTCGGCCATCGGCATTTCGCCACCCACCAGGCGAGTCTTCCACCGCGCACGTCGGCCGTGGTGCGATCCGCGCGACTCTCGATGAACCCGAGGCCGGGGCCCGTCCGTCAGACGCCAGGGCGCTGCACACTCCTCTGACCTGCGGTTGTGGAGCGTCCCGCCCTTAGCCGGTGGAGCGCCCGCCTTTACCCCACACGTCGTCCCAGGTCAGCGACTTTCCGGAACCAGCCACCACCACGGCTGGTTCCGAGAAGTCGGCCAGTTGGACGACGCAGGCGCCCCCCGCCCGGGGGGGCGGGGGGGCGTCGCTT
>JAEZBT010000461.1 GCA_023426865.1 Actinomycetes bacterium | reverse complement strand
CCTGCGCACGGGCGACGTCGAGATCGTGGCCGAGGGCGAGCCCGGCGCCGTGGCGGGCCTGGTCGCGTGGGCCCGGCGCGGGCCGTCGGGTGCGGAGGTCATGGGCGTCGAGGTCACCGACGAAGAGCCGCAGGGCCTGACGGGGTTCCGCGTCGAGGCCTGAGCCAGGTCAGTCGGGCGGCTCCAGCGCGAGCCAGGCCGCCAGGGCGCGGACCTCCTGCCCGACGGCGTCGCGCGCGTCGGCGTCGAGCGGCACGTCCTCGTGCAGCGCGTGCACGACGAGGCGCCCGGCCTTGCGGTCGGCCTTGGCGTCGAGCTTGCCGACGAGCCGGTCGCCGTGCAGCACCGGGAGCGCGAAGTAGCCCCAGCGACGCTGAGCGGCGGGCTTGTACATCTCCAGGACGTACTCGAAGTCGAAGAGCTGCTGCGCCCGGACACGGTCGTGGATCAGCCGGTCGAACGGCGACAGCAGCGCCGTCCGGGGGGCCCACGGACGCTCGAGAGCCGTCGTGACGACGGCGGGGTCCACGCGCCAGCGTCCCGGGACCCCGGCGACCGTGGCCGGCTCACCGGCCCGGCCGACCGTGACCGGCTCGACCGGCACCGCCACCGTCACGTCGCGTGCGATGCCGAGCGACGCGAGCCGACGCTCGTCGCGCAGGTGCGCCGCCTCCTCGGGCGGCGGCACGACGACGTCGGCCGGGTAGACGCGCTCGGGCAGGTCCCACAGGCGCTGGCGCCCGACGCGCCCGGCGATCGCGACCTGGCCGCGGACGGCGAGGATCTCGAGCAGCTGCGTGACGTTGCGCTGGTGGGTCCACCCGGTGGACTGCCAGGGCACCCGCGCGGTGTCGGGGATGTCGCGCGAGACGAGGGGTCCGGCGTCGCGCAGGCGGGCGAGGACGTCGCGCCGGAAGGCGTCGTTCGCCTCGAGCCAGCGCGTGGCCGCGCCGTCCGGCCGCGGCTCGACGGCGAGGTGGAGGCCGACGTCGCTCATCGGGCGCACCAGCGCACCGAGCTCGAAGAGCCGGCGCTCGTCCAGGGCCCCCGTCAGGTGCTCGGGGCGGTAGGCGCCGCCCAGGCGGCTCCAGGCGACGAGGTCGGCGCTCGGGGCGACGGCGGCGGTCGGGTCCAGCTGCAGGAACGTGAGCCGCCGGACCGTCTCGACGAGGTCCGTCGGACGCTCGGCGGTCAGGAGCTGGGCGACGACCGCGACCCGGCGCGCCTCGTCGGCGGAGAGCTCGATCACCGGCCGAGCGTCGCCCACGCCACCGACACCGGCAACCCTTCTCCGCCGCCCCGCCGGCCCGACCGTGGAATCGGCGGCCCCTGCCGGGGCGTTCCCTTGGCATGACCAACCTCGAGGCGCGCCCGGCCGAGATCGAGGCGGAGTGCGGGCGCCGCGACCCCGGCGTCGAGCTCGTGCCGCCGCGCGACGTGCCCCTGGGCGGACCCCGCGCGATGACCGTGCGGCGCACCCTGCCCTCGCGCATGCGCTCGATGATCGGGCCGTTCTGCTTCGCCGACCACTACGGCCCGGACGACGTCGCGGCCACCGGCGGCATGGACGTCGCGCCCCACCCCCACATCGGACTGCAGACGGTGACCTGGCTGTTCGAGGGCAGCGTGCTGCACCAGGACTCGCTCGGCTCGGTGGTCGAGGTGAGCCCCGGGCAGCTCAACCTCATGACGGCCGGCCGCGGCATCGCCCACTCCGAGGAGGGCACGCTCGCGCGCTTCCCCCTCCAGCGTCGCCTGCACGGGGTGCAGCTGTGGACCGCCCTGCCCGACGCCGTACGGCACGGGTCGCCCGCGTTCCAGCACGTCGCGGACCCGCCGGTGCTCGACGTCGACGGCGCGCGCGTGCGGGTGTTCATGGGCGCCCTGGGCGGCGAGCTGGACTGGGCGCGCTCGCCCGCGACCGCGTACTCGCCGCTGGTCGCGGCGCAGCTGGACCTGCCCGCAGGCGCCACGGTGCGGCTGCCCGTGGAGGCGGGGTTCGAGCACGGCGTGCTGCTGGACTCCGGCGAGCTCACCGTCGCCGGTACGCCCGTGCCCGCGGCGTACCTGGCCTACGTGGCGCCCGGCGCCGACGTGCTCGAGCTGACCGCGGGATCCCGGCCCGTCCGCGCCGTGCTCATCGGCGGGGAGCCGTTCGGCGAGCGGCTGCTCATGTGGTGGAACTTCGTCGGCCGCACGCACGAGGAGGTCGCCCTGGCCCGCACCCAGTGGCAGGCGTCACTCGCGGGCGACCCGGACGGCGTCGCGCGGTTCGGCACCGTGAGCGGCTACGACGGCCCGCCGCTGCCGGCGCCCGAGCTGCCGAACGTCCGGCTCCGGCCCCGCGAGAGGTAGGCGGCGTCCAGGTCCGGAGGCCGGCTCAGCTTCTGCGGAGCCGGTCCATCTCGGCGCGGATCTTGTCCTCGGTCGGCTCGGGCGAGTACACGTCCCAGACGTTGAACGCGACGCCGATGCCCCAGCCCAGGATCGGGAAGACCGGCCAGAAGAAGGTGTCGGTCCCCGACGTCATGAACCAGATGACCACGAGGAAGGCGTTCACCAGGACGTAGGCGAGCAGGTGCGCGCCGAGGTCCCGCTTCGCCTTCAGTCTCTTCTCCGCGCGCCGGCGCAGGTCGTGCTCGACGACGTCCTCGCTCATGTCTCCTCCTCGGTCGCCGTTCGCCACGATAGGGCCCGACCGGGCACCGCAGGGAGGGGGCAGGGCGCTCAGGCCGGCGACGGGGAGTCGACGAGGTCGGCGAAGTCCCGGTGCCGCCTGATCCAGGCCGCGACGAACGGGCACTGCGGCACCACGCGCAGGCCGGCGGACCGGGCGTCGTCGAGCGCCGCGCGTGCCAGCGCCGAACCGACGCCCGCACCCTCGTGCTCCGGCTCCACGATCGTGTGGGTGAACGTGACCCGGTCGCCCTCACGGCGGTAGGCCGCGTACCCCGCGACGGGCGCGTCCGGCCCATCGCCCAGCCGCGCCTCCCAGCGGTTCCGTTCCGGGGCGTCCCGCACGACGACGTCGCTCATGCCCCCCAGCCAACCATCGCGCCCGGAGCCCCGCACGGGAGGATGGCCGCATGCGCGCATGGACCGTGGTGGCACCCGGGCGGCTCGAGCTCGCCGACCTCCCCGAGCCCGAGCCGGCCGTCGACGAGCTGCTCGTCCGGGTCCTGACCTGCGGCGTCTGCCGCACGGACCTGCACGTGCTCGACCACGACCTGCCCGCCCGCCGGCCGCGCGTCGTGCCCGGTCACGAGGCCGTGGGCGAGGTGCTGCACGCGCCCGCGGGGGCCGGCGTCGGACCCGGGGACCTGGTCGGGGTCGCGTGGCTGCGGCGGACGTGCGGGGCCTGCGCGGACTGCCGCACCGGGCGGGAGAACCTGTGCCGGCGCTCGCCGTACACCGGCTGGGACGCCGACGGCGGTTACGCGGAGCTGCTCACCGTGCCCGCCGCCTACGCCTACCCCTGGCCGACCGGGCTGGACCCGGTCGAGGGCGCGCCCCTGCTGTGCGCCGGGATCATCGGCTACCGCGCGCTGCGGCGCTCGGCGCTGCCGGACGGCGGGGTGCTCGGCGTCTACGGCTTCGGCGGGTCGGCGCACCTGACGGCCCAGGCCGCGCTCGCCGCGGG
>JAEZBT010000437.1 GCA_023426865.1 Actinomycetes bacterium | reverse complement strand
ACAAAAAAGCCCACAAAAATCAATTTTGTGAGCTTTCGAGTGTTTTGGTTTGTCAACCTGTGATCCCGCTGGGATTTTTAGAATCTTCCCTGGATTGCCGAAGTTTTCCACATTACATGGTAAATTCCACTCATTTCTGCGACACTTTTTCCTGGAGTTTCCCTCTATTTTTTCCACTGAAATGCCTCTATTTTGAAGATTATTCGGAATGAATAGCCATCAGATTATCCGATTTGCCACCGGAGTTGCAACCTTTTTGAAAAAATAAAATGTGAATTGAAAATCGACTCTTCACCGACTCGTGTTCCCTACCTGCTCACCAGACATAAAAGACTCAACTTTATCACTTTATCGAACTATTCAACTACCCTACCTATTGCTTTCACCGTAATCCGGCGCGATCGTTTTATTAGTCCGGCATGAGCGGTTGCCAAGTGACTCGAACGGCTAAAACAACAGTGCATTGAACAACGAATTTGTAATCGCATTCGGAATCTGCGAGAGTGTAAGCATGAACAAACATGACCAGCATAGGGTATCTTTCTACAAGTCTATTCCACGTTCAGTTGCACTGTAAACACCCGTCCAAGTGGGGTCATGCTAAACTATTTTATGGGGTAGCAAGTCGTCGATTTCGTTCACGTTCCTGTTCGGTAATTCCTCAAGAACTTTGGTGAGCCACTTCGTTGGATCAATGCCGTTGGTCTTACAGCTTGCCAGCAGCGAGTAGATCATGGCTATGCGTTGGGCAGACTCATGTGATCCGGCGAAGAGATAGTTCTTCCGACCTAACGCGACGGGACGGATCTCATTCTCGATTCGATTGTTGTCTATCTCCAGTTGACCATCTGTGGTGAAAGTGATTAGACCTTGCCACAGCTTTAATGAATAAGCCAGCGCCTTTCCAATGGGAGATTTCGGTGTCGCATGTTTGTATTGTTCGCTCATCCACAGGTAAAGTTCTTCTAGCTTTGGAACGATCGATTTCTGTCTTATTGTTTTTCTTTCTTCGCCGGAAAGATCCTTAATCTCTCGTTCAATGGTATAGATTTCCTGGAATGCTTTCAATGCATATGTGCTACGTTCCTTATCGTTGTTTTCAGCCTCTTTGAATTTTCGTCGTGCATGTGCCATGCAATGGAGCAGCGTTACTCCGTCACGCTTGCGAAATTGATCGTAAGCAGCATAACCGTCGGTTTGAAGATAACCCTTGAAGTCCTTCAGTATTTCTGCGGGGAACTCTTTGTTCCTGCCTCGCTGATACTCGAACAAGACCAGGTCACTGCCAACATCTCTATATGCCCATAGGTATCCCTGATGTGCGCTACCATTTTTTTCGCTGTCAAGTACCTTTATCCCCGTCTCATCGGCTTGAAGGTAATTACTTGATAATACCTTTCGGCGCAAGTGGTCATATATCGGCTCAAGCACTGCCAGTCCATTATTTGTCCAGTCAAAGACCGTGTTATAGTGCAGAATGATTCCTGCGCGCTTGAAGATCGTCAGTTGGCGATATACCGGGAGATGGTCAACAAACTTGCTGATAATCAACAGTGCCAATATAGATGCACCAGGAATGCCTTTCTCAATGGCTCTGCTTGGCAATTTTCCAATTGCTATGCCTTCGCCTTCTTTACGCACATACTTAGGGCGGATGTAACGCTTCACATAAAACTCAGCTGCCTTTACTTCAAGCACTTCAGTAATTTCATCTTCCAGCCGAACACAGCCGCTTACATTCTCCGAAGGCTGAATGATTATTTCTTCCCTGCGCAATGATGATGGAAGTGGGTTGCGTCCAGGGTGCTTCTTTGCTTCAACACTTACCTTCTTGCGATCATAACCTTTCACTGCCTTCTTCTCCACCTTCACTTCTCCAATTGGTTCAGAGGATACACCTAGAGAAAGTTGATTGGCAGGAATATCAGCTGCGATCTTAAACCGTTCGTTTTTCGGACCGAAGACCATCTTCTGTAAGAGAGCAACTTGATGCTGCAGATCGGTAACTTGATCAATCAGTTCTTCTCTGCTAAGTGTGTTGATATCTGCTCTCATTGACGAAACAAAGATAGCGCTTTATCTACACGATGGAAGCGTTGTTGATCGTATGTTGATAACGTGGTCTGTAAGTTAGATTTTTCAAATTTACCCCTAAAAGTATGTGGGTTAGCTGCTCGCCACTGATGGTCTGGTGTAGGGACTCGCCTTTCGGCATCTCAAACGTACCTCGCTCCAGGCGCTTTTGATACAACGCATATCCGTCCTCGTCCCATAAAAGCAATTTAATACGTCTACGCGAACGACAAAAGAAGATAAACAGCTCACCACTCATTGGATCCTTGCCTAATTCATTTCTTACAAGACCACAGAGGCTATCGATACCCTTTCGCATATCAGTCACGCCTCTGTACAGATAACACCTGTGAAGTTTCGTGATGTTTAACATCAGCGAAGTACTTCACGTAGCCAGCTCGCCGACGGTTCACCATCGAAAATCATTCGGGCGCCAGAAGGGAAAATGATTTCGCAAGAACCATTCGTCCTCCGTGCAGGTAAAGTAATTTCTGTGAACCTAGAAGACGAAACCTTGTTGATTCGATTAATCCAATTATGAAAGGTCTGATAGACGATCTTGCGTTCCCGGCAGAAAGCCTTCTTACTTAAGCCTGATACTTTCCATTCGCTGATGGTTTGTTTCATTTGTTCCTTTGTGTACTTCATATTTCTGTCCTTTTTTTACAAAGCAACAGAATCACTACCTTTGGTGAAATACGCACTTGGCCGGGTGCTTACCCTGTAAATCAATAACGTCGAATCTTTACGAATGGCTCGCCGACATAGTTGGAGTGAATCGATGATCAAGCCGATAACTGACTCGAAGAGTTGCTGCCTCACCGGCCGAAGCCCCGGCAAAATGGGACGGATGCTGCTTACCGTAAAGAATCGAAGAAACGTCCATCCAGGAACGGTCAATTTCCAGATTGTGATTGCTTTCACGAAGGCTGTAAGCTGCCTGCTATCTTTGGCGACTTCGGTACCTGGACGTTGCAGGTTTGCGACAGGTGAGACGGGATTGAAGTCACGTACTTCAGTCATGCTTTTCGCGGCTTCTCCTCCGGGTGATTTTGCCAGCAGAGCGCCTGTCGGGAGCGTTGCGGTGGCTGTACTGGCCTGTGTTCTAAGTTGAGCTTCGACAGGAGAAAGCCATCCCGCTTCTATTGGCCTTTAAAAGTTGGATGTTGGAAAATTGCAAAGCCGTGCGAAGCGTTGCACTATAATCTTGAGCGTTGGGATAAGTTAATGGCATATACCACCAACGGAATGCTTGAGATTGATAACAACCTTGTGGAAAATGCAATCCGACTGGCCGTGGGTCGCAAGAACTATTTATTTGGAGGTTCACAAAACAGTGCTGTTTTAATCGCCTTAAGTTGTCAATTCGAAAATTGCTAATTCTCTTTTCAACCGTGTCGTAACAGAAAAATCAAGACCATCCCGAGATATCCAGAATTGAATATAAATTGTTGGGTATTCTTATCTAATAATTTTCCCTGTTTTAGTTCGACGGATATGGTTGACAAATGTGATCTCGTCTGGAACCATACTTGAAGGCAATTTTTCAGATAGTAACGCTTTTATACATTTGATATCGAAAGTTTGTTGTGCCACTAATTCTAATATCAGTCTTTCCTCAAGAACGTATGCTCTAGAATCTAGGATATTGGTGTTCTGATTTACTAAGCTTTCTATTTCTACCGGATTAATTCTATATCCCCTACGTTTGACCGAGATTTTTCTTCTGACGAATGTTAGGCTGTTGTCCACGTATTTCATTATGTCACCTGTCTGTATCTCCTCCTTTATGTTTCGGTGTTTAAAGCAACTTACGATTAGTTCTCCTTCATTAGGAGAATCTAGCGAGTCATGCGATAGTCTAGTTGAATAGATTGGTAGTACTTCTCCAAGGTGATTGATAAGTCGCTTTGGGCATTTTAGAACAAGCAAGGCAATCACGGATGGAATTTCTGTCACACCATATCTAATAGAGATCGACGTATTAGGTATAGTTGTTGAGATTTGTTGAAATAGTTGCTTAGGAACTATGTCACCACCAAACCCAATATGTCTGAGATTGGGGAAATGAAAACGAGGTGAGAGTCTTAATAGTGTTTTATAAAAATAAGGAACACCTTCAATGGCTGTTGCTAAAAATCTTACTTCTTTCTGAAGTAAAGTTTGGAGCGGTTCGATGGGGTTAATATTTTTTGGCAAGAAAATGCAGCTACCGCCGGAAGTGTATTCAATCATCGCACTGATTCCGTAAGAGTGAAAGAGCGGGACGGTGATTACCACGTTTTGAAAGTAAATATACTCCATCAGATTATTTTGAAGTATGCAATCAATCGCATTTTCGAATTGAAAAAAAGTAGTTTCTACGAATTTTGAGCGATTAGTCGTTCCACTAGTAAAGAAATAAACTGAAGAATTTATTGTTTTGCGATCAATGAAGTCATCTACCATTTCATTTGAATCCGAATCATAGTTGATCAAAGGATCATAGCAATTTTGCCCAGATATGAAATCAGATAAGATTATATCAACATTCAACCCTGTATTGGATAGTTGGCTATTTAATTGATCTTTGGGTATTTCTGGGGCCAGAATAATGTCGATATCAAGAAGAGTGCATGCCCAGAATGATAGTAAAATCTTTTGTGGCTCCCTAAAATTTAGAACTGCGCAGTCTGCTTGAGGCTTAAGCAGTGCTATAGAGTTTGCTATTTTCTTGACGGCTCGATATGCATCAATATATGAAATGAAGCGATTGGCGTGGAAAATGTAATTCCGGTTTGGTGAAGTCACTACATGTCGATAGAAATATTTAAAAATGGACATTCCCAGGAAGAAAATAGTTTATTTTCTGATGTAAAGTACCAAAAAAACGTTTTTGGAACTTGAAAATATTTGTTTATTTTCAATTAGTTAAATATGTTCGTGTTCTTAGCTTATTTTATAAATGCTTGACCAAATAAAAAAGACTATTGTTTTGGTAATGAATGATCAGTCACTACAGGAGACAATAACAGAGGAAACAGATCTTATTAATGACATCGGCTTTGATTCTTTACAGCTTGTTGATTTTTTGCTGGAAATTGAGAAGGAGTTTGGCATTGATATTAACCTTGAAAGCTTGGAGATTGATCAGGTTAGAAGTGTAAGAAACTTTATTCAATTTATCCAATCACATGATAAGTAGCTCTGAGAAGTAAAAAAAATTAACGACTCGTTGATGGACATTCCTACGGACAGCGTGTTTAACTCAGACGCTTATAATGAATTGAATCGTTTTTTAGATCATTCAAAATATAAAGGTCAATCAATTTTCTTTAATCTCGGATATGAAAAAGTAAACGATAAGGATGATTCCAAGTGGAACTTAACACCGTTTCTCTTTAATAAGTCGTCGATTCGTTTGGTATTGGAGGTTATCGGAGATCTTGATTTGGACGGCCTGAAAATTATGGATGTTGGCTGTTGGAGAGGAGGAACGATTTCTATCATTCACAAGTTTTTTGAACCACGGGAAGTGGTTGGCATAGATAGTTCAAAGTCAGCCATTGACTTTTGCCAAGCAAATTATGATTTACCAGTTACAAGCTTTATATGCGCCGACATAAATGAATTTAAGGCATCAAAGCAGAGATTTGATGTAGTGATTATGATCGAGTTGATGCTGTTCAAACCTAACATCGAGACTGTTTTGAAAGCATTGGAGAGACATCTAAAGGACGATGGCGTATTATTATTAGCGGGAATATTCGATGCCGGCTTGATGGATTTGACAGATGAAATCCTATTTAAATATTATTCCTTAGGCTCAAGTAAAAGTATTACAGACAATGTTTTGATGTCTTGCAAAAAGAAGGTTGGCATAAAGAGCAACATCTATTCGTCTTTTGATTGTAAGGAATTGCTGGACAAGGTTTTGATCACTCCGAATAACCCGATTTTTGATGGCTTGGCGAAAGGGTTCTTTTCATACAGAGTCATGAGATTAATAAAGAAATGAGAAAGTTGGAATGGGCAAAATTTATCCCTAAAGAGATCTGCGTCCTCGGTGGGGGTCCAGGCCTTGGGTTTTACGTACCAGCCCTGGTCCTCCAAAAGCAGCTTACGAAATGCGGGTATTGTACGTACTTTCATGTGTATGAAAGCCTGCTGAGCTGTGATAAAATCGAAAGACTTAATAGTACCATTGCTAGTTTTCATAGAAACTTCAAAGCTGCACTGATAGCACAAAAGATAGCACGAACCATCAATGAAAGCTTAGATAAAAACAAGCTTGAGCTATTGTTTGACGAGTGGGCTAAGAAGAGTTGTTTGTTTTTTGTTTGTTTCTCAGGGCATTGGATACCGATCTTGGAGATGTATAGGAGCTATAAACGGTGTGTTGATTTCACTGTGGTGTTATGTCATATTGATTCGGTAAATTCAGTTTCATGGAGCCTTTATAACACCAGTCAGTCGTTCTTTAACCCGATTTGGTTCAATGATTGGGAATCTAGGAGGATCAATTATTATCTAAATATAGATCGCTCGGGAGTGGTGCCATTTAGGGATAGGGCTACGCGGTTTGTTATCCATGGAGGCGGCTGGGGGATCGGCACATATGCTGAGGAGGTGAAGCTGTTGGAAAACCTGGACGTTGATTTGGATATCCTATTATATGGTTTAGATGATACTGTTAGATTTCCATCGACGAGAGGAGGTGATGCTTTCTATTTACTAGATCCAACCTGGAAGTATTGGATGCAATATGAGAATGGACATAGTTTCCCGCCTATTGCTAAGTACGGGCGTGGCGAGGATTTTAATTTTCAGAATAATGATGACTATCCAAAGCTATACAACGTTCTGAAAAATTGTAAGGCAATTGTGAGTAAACCGGGTGCGGGGACGTTATTGGATTCGATTTCATCAGCTACCCCGATCATTATTCTCAAGCCTTTTGGTGAGTATGAGGAAAGAAATGGTGACTTATGGAGAGATTTGGGCTTTGGGATATGGCTGGAAGATTGGAAGAACACTCGATGCAAAATGGATATCTTGGAGGAACTTCATTATAATATCGAACAGTGTAGGGCGAAGACACCTGATTTTCTTTCTATATTCTACGAGAGTAAAAATTGATGTTGTGAAGAGTCAGAGCAGTTGCAAATTAAAATAAGAATGTAAAGGTGTAAGCCAAGACGTCGGAGGCAAATTGGTAATTTTCAGGTTGTCATTGCCTTAAAGTAAGGAGTTCAAAAGTTTTTGAGTTCCGGATAATGCAATACGGATGGCCATTCTGTCAAGGTTTGCATCCGCGATCATTCCATCGGTCATTTCATGCCATCTGTTTACCGGGATGCAGGAGGCAATGATGGGGAGTATTGGCCGCGTTGATCCTCCACCAGATCCATCATTGAATACGGGAGGCGTGCGGCCAAATGGAGAAAGTTCGGGATCGTTCACGATCTGAAGATTTGTACTGGTCTACGTTTGCTTTGATTTACGAGTTTGACGAAGGTCCACGACTTGATATTGTTTCTGAATAACTCTATGAATTTCGAACATCCACTGGTTCATGCCACTTGAAGATGAGCAAGAAAAGATCGAGCATGGTAGATTTAAGCCTGAAGAGTTGGAAGAATCGAACGAAAAACTAACCCGAAGCTCTAATTTAAACTGATGCTACATTTGAGAGGACCTCAGTTTTAACAGAATACCTGAAACTTAAAATTTGTAAAATGGGAGTACCGCTATTCATTGAGCAATTAAGATCCATGAAGCTTTACTTAATTATTCGTGATAATGAACTTGTGCTGAAGTCGAGTTTTCAGGATAATATATACATTGGCGACAAGGGACTTATGGAGTTTATTAGAGAGAATAAGGAAGAGTTGATTAAGTATTTAACGAACAATCATTCGATCGCCGAGAGTGAAGAAGTAACCTCTATGTACCGTTTAAGCGGATTGCAAGAGGGTGTATTGTTTCACAGTCTTTATGATGAAACGGGAACGGCTTATATTGTTCAATTCTCATGCGAGTTGGCAAATATAAATTTTGAAGCGTTGATCAAAAGCTGGCAATATGTAATTAAGCGACATAGTGTATTGAGA
>JAEZBT010000407.1 GCA_023426865.1 Actinomycetes bacterium | reverse complement strand
CCCACCAGACGGGGTTCTTGGGTCACGAGGGCTAACTCCGCCGCGACGAACACGGCGGTGCCCGCCGTGAGCAGCACACCGAAGCCGACGAGGAGCCAGTCGGTCATCACGGGGCGTCACCGCGCCGTCGGCCGCCGCGCGGGCCGTCGGCGGTGCGACCGGCGCACCGCGGGGGGTTCAGGACCTGGAGCGCGCCGGTGCTGACGGGCCAGCACCGGCACGGACTTGAGCTGTCCATGATGCGGCGAGCATAACCCAGCACCCCCCGCCGCCTGTGCCACGCTAGGCGCGTGATGAGCCGAGCAGCGCAGCCGCCCAACGGGGCGGGCGCGAACGGGACGCGCGTGCTGGTCGTCGAGGACGAGCCCGCCATCGCGACCGCCATCGCCCACCGCCTCACGGCCGAGGGATGGCAGGTCGACGTGGCCGGGGACGGGCCTTCCGGCGTCCGCGCGGCGGCCACCCTGGAGCCGGACCTCGTGGTCCTGGACGTGATGCTCCCGGGCATGGACGGCCTGGAGGTGTGCCGGCGGATCCAGGCCGACCGCCCGGTGCCGGTCATCATGCTCACGGCGCGCGACGACGAGACCGACATGCTGATCGGCCTCGGCGTGGGCGCCGACGACTACATGACCAAGCCGTTCTCGATGCGCGAGCTCGTGGCCCGCAGCAAGGCGCTGCTGCGGCGCGTCGAGCGCGCCGCCCAGCTCTCGGACCAGGCCCCGCCCGCGATCACCACCGGCGACGTCGTCATCGACCGCGCGCAGCGCCGCGTGTCCCGCGCGGGCGAGCCGGTCCACCTCACCCCGACCGAGTTCGACCTGCTGGTCACGCTCGCGTCCTCCCCGCGGACCGTGCTCACGCGCGAGCGCCTGCTCGCCGAGGTGTGGGACTGGGTCGACGCGAGCGGGACGCGGACGGTCGACTCCCACGTCAAGGCGCTGCGCCGCAAGCTGGGCGCCGACCTCATCCGCACCGTGCATGGCGTCGGCTACGCGTTCGAGCCGGCGGAGGCCTGATCGGTGGACACCCCGCGGCACGCCGGGCGCCGGCTCCTGCCGGACGTGCGGCCGCTCGACCGGTTCTCCTCGATCAAGATCAAGCTCGGTGTGCTGGTCACCGCCACGGTGACGCTCGCGGCGCTGATCACCTGGCTCGGCCTGCAGAACCACCTCGGGCCGAGCCGCACCCTGCCGCTCGCGATCGTGGTGAGCGTCATCGCGGTGCAGGTCATCGCCCACGGCATGACGGCGCCGCTTCGCGAGATGCGCACGGCCGCCCGGGCCATGGCGTCGGGCGACTACAGCCGGCGCGTCCGCGCGACGAGCCGCGACGAGGTCGGCCAGCTCGCGCAGGCGTTCAACACGATGGCGCAGGACCTCGAGCAGGTGGACACGCTGCGCCGCGAGATGGTCGCGAACGTGTCGCACGAGCTGCGCACGCCCGTCGCCGCCCTGCAGGCCCAGCTCGAGAATATGGTCGACGGCGTCGTGCCGGCCGACGCGGGCACGCTGCAGTCCGCGCTCGACCAGACCGAGCGGCTGGGTCGCCTGGTCACCTACCTGCTCGACCTGTCCCGGATCGAGGCGGGCGCCGTCGGGCTGGAGATCTCCGAGGTCTCCCTCGCCGACTTCATGCAGGAGGCCGCCGCGCTGGCCGAGCCGCTCGGGGCGGCGAAGGACATCACCTTCGCCGTCGACGTCCGGCCTGCGGACCTCACGATCCCGGCCGACGCGGAGCGGCTGCACCAGGTGGTGGCCAACCTGCTGCACAACGCGGTCCGCCACTCCCCCGAGGGCGGCGTCGTCCGGCTGGAGGCGCGCCGGGCCGGCACCAACGCGGTGATCGACGTCGTGGACGAGGGCCCGGGCATCGCACCGGCGGACCGGCAGCGCATCTTCCAGCGCTTCACGCGCGGCAACGCCCCAGCGCAGACGGGTCGGGCCAGCACGGGCGGCACGGGCCTCGGGCTGGCGATCGTACGCTGGGCTGTCGAGCTGCACGGCGGGTCGGTCGCGGTTGCCGACTCCGCGGCGGGCGCACGCCTGCGCGTGACCCTGCCGGGCGGCCGGGCGGGCGTGGCGCAGACTCGGCCGCCGTCGGCGGAATGAATCATTTGTTATAGCCATACTCAAACAAGTAGGGTGGCGGCATGACGACGTCGATCGACGGTGTGGTGAGCGTCCAGCACCTGTCCAAGACCTTCGGCACCGTGCACGCGGTGCAGGACCTCTCGTTCGAGGTCGGCCCGGGCCGGGTCACCGGCTTCCTCGGCCCGAACGGTGCCGGCAAGACCACCACCCTGCGCATGCTGCTCGGGCTCGTGGTTCCGACGGCGGGTACCGCCACCATCGGCGGCCTGCGCTACCACGACCTGGAGCGGCCCGGCCGCGTCGTCGGCGCCGCGCTCGAGGCGTCGAGCTTCCACCCCGGCCGCACGGCCCGCGACCACCTCCGGGTGCTCGCGCCCCAGGTCGGCGTCCCCACCAAGCGCTGCGACGAGGTGCTCGAGCTGGTCGGCCTGAGCGACGCCGCCCGACGCCGGGCCGGCGGGTTCTCGCTCGGCATGCGCCAGCGCCTCGGCCTGGCGTCCACGCTCCTCGGCGACCCGAAGGTGCTGCTCCTCGACGAGCCGGCGAACGGCCTGGACCCCGAGGGCATCGCCTGGCTGCGCTCGCTCCTCCGCTACCTCGCCGCCGAGGGTCGCACGGTGCTCGTCTCCAGCCACGTGCTGTCCGAGGTCCAGCAGACCGTCGACGACGTGGTCATCATCGCGGGCGGTCAGCTGGTCCACTCATCGTCGCTGCCCGAGCTCGAGACCCTCGCGCGCCGGGAGGGGCTGGCGCGCCGGACGACGCTCCTCGCCTCCCCGGACGGCCCCGGCCTCGCGCGGCTCGTCGCCGAGCGCTGGCCCGGGCGCGCGGCCGAGG
>JAEZBT010000380.1 GCA_023426865.1 Actinomycetes bacterium | reverse complement strand
CACGATCGTGTCCTTCAGCGGGCATCCGGCCGTCGTCAGGTCCACGCCGACGACGACGCGCGCGGCGCCGTCGCCCCCCGTCACCTCGACGGACCGGACCATGTTGAGCTCGGTGATCGGACGGCGGATCTCGGGGTCGATGACCTTGGCCAGGGCGGCGGAGACGATCTCGACGGTCACGGTCATGCCGTCATCGTAGGACGACTTCGCGACGGGCCGGCTACTCCGCGGTCTCCTCGGGCTCCGGCCGCAGCTCCTCCAGCAGGTCACGCAGCTCCGAGCGGACGAAGTCCCGGGTCGCGACGTCGCCCAGCGCGATGCGCAGCGCCGCAATCTCCCGGGCGAGGAACTCCGTGTCCGCGAGCGACCGCTCCGCGCGCTGCCGGTCCTGCTCCAGCGACACCCGGTCCCGGTCGTCCTGCCGGTTCTGGGCGAGCAGGATGAGCGGGGCGGCGTAGGAGGCCTGCACCGAGAAGAACAGGTTGAGCAGGATGAACGGGTAGGGGTCCCAGCGCAGGCCCCACAGGGCGAGCACGTTGAGCGTCACCCACACGATGACGAACGCCGTCATGTAGAGCAGGAACCGGCCGGTTCCCATGAAGCGCGCGAACGTCTCAGCTCCGCGCCCGACCGCGTCCGGGTCGAGCCGGGGACGAGGAAGGAGGGAACGGCGGACGTCGCGTGGCTGGTCGAGCCGCTCAGCCACGGTCCACCTCCTCCATCGCATCCTCCATGGCCTCGTCGGACACCTCGACGTCGGCGTCGCGCCAGTCCGCGGGCAGCAGGTGGTCGAGGAGGTCGTCGACGCTCACCGCACCCAGGAGCCGACGTTCGGGGTCGAGGACGGGCAGGGCGAGCAGGTTGTACTGCGCGAGCAGGCGGGTCAGCTGGCCCATGCCGGCGTCGGGGGTCACCCACTCGATCTCCGTGTCGAGGATGCCGCCGATCGGGTCGTGCGGCGCCTCGCGCAGCAGGCGCTGGAAGTGCACGACGCCGAGGAAGCGTCCCGTCGGTGTCTCGAGCGGCGGCCGGACGACGAAGATCATGGAGGCGAGGGCCGGCGTGATGTCCTGGCGGCGCACGTGGGCGAGGGCGGCGGCGATCGTCGTCTCCGGCCCCAGGATGACCGGCTCCGTCGTCATGAGGCCGCCGGCGGTGTTGTCCTCGTAGGCGAGGAGGCGGCGGACGTCGCGCGCCTCCTCCGGCTCCATGAGCTCCAGCAGTGCGGTCGCCTGCTCGACGGGGAGCTCGGAGATCAGGTCCGCGGCGTCGTCGGGCTGCATGACGTCGAGGACGTCGGCGGCCCGGTTGAGGCCCAGACCGCTGAGGATGGCCACCTGGTCGTCCTCGGGCAGCTCCTCGAGCACGTCGGCAAGCCGTTCGTTGGGGAGCGCGGTCGCGACCTCGAGGCGGCGGGTGTCCGACAGGTCGTGCAGCGCGTCGGCGAGGTCCGCCGGCTTGAGGTCGACGTACGAGGCCAGCAGGAGGTCCGCCGGCTGGGTGCCTGCGCCCGGGGCGAGGGTGCGCACGTCGTCGACATCCACGATGAGCGTCTCGCCGCGACGGCGGATCAGGCCGCCCTTGGCGTGCACGTGCCGGCGGACGTACAGCTGGGTGATCACCCAGTCGCGGTTGCGCTGCTGCTCCATGGCGAGGTCCACGACCGTGGCGCTTCCCGAGCCGTCGGTGAGGTCGACGTGCCGGTCGAGCAGCTCGCCGATCGCCAGCGTCTCCGTGGGCCGCTGCTCGAAGCGGCGCAGGTTGAGCAGGCCCGTGATGATGACCTGGCCGGCGTCGATGCTGGTCACGCGCGTGAGGGGCAGGAAGACGCGGCGCCGTCCCGGCACCTCCACGACGAGCCCGACGGCGCGCGGCCCGCCCTTGGGCCGGAGCAGCACGACGACGTCGCGCACCCGGCCGACCTGGTCGCCGATGGGGTCGAACACGGCGGTCCCGGCGAGGCGCGCGACGAAGACCCTGGTCCCGACGCTGCTCACGGCGCCAGCGTAACTGTGGGCGTGGCGCGGGGGCGGCGTGCCGCTCGGGGCGTGCGCCGGAACTTCCCCGGCTCCGCCGTCGTCCTAGGGGTAGCCGTGGCAGCGCCGCGGCGGCCGGGAGAGGATGGGAGACATGACCATGAACAGCCCCGCCGGGCGTGGCGGCCCGCGCGTGCCCACGCTGCCGACGGGCGAGCTCGTCGCCGGCTATGGCACGTACCTGGAGGCGCAGCGCGCCGTCGACCACCTGGCCGACAAGGAGTTCCCCGTCCAGAACGTGACGATCGTGGGCACCGACCTGCGGATGGTCGAGCGGGTCACCGGGCGCCTGACGTACTCGCGCGTCGCCGTCGCGGGTCTGCTGTCCGGCGCGTGGTTCGGTCTGTTCGTCGGGCTGCTGCTGTCGCTGTTCTCCAGCCCCGAGGGCGCGTTCCTGCCGATCCTGCCCGCGATGGCGATCGGCGCCGCGTTCGGCATCCTGTTCTCGGTCATCTCCTACGCGCTCACGGGCGGTCGCCGGGACTTCACGTCCACCAGTCAGATCGTGGCCGGCTCCTACTCGCTGCTGTGCGCCGCCGACGTCGCCCACCGCGCGCGCGGCCTCCTCGCGGAGATCGGCGGCGTCCAGGTGCCGGGGACGTACCGCCCGGTGCCGGACCAGTCCCCGCCGACGCCGCCGCCGCCGACGCCGCCCACGGAGTAGCCCACCATCGACCGGGACCGAGGGCCCATGGCCGGACGTGGTCGCAATGTGATATCACTTTGATGACGCGCGGCTGGCGCGCGGCTGACGAGTGAAGGGCATGACCATGAGTGCGGTCGTCGAACGCGACCCCCAGCTGGAACCGGGCGCCGGCCCGGTCGGTCTTCAGGCGACGGAGGTGGAGATCTCCGAGCGGCGCGCCTGGCACACGAACGGCTTCCTCGGCGTCGTCGTGATGCTCGTCCTGATCGGCGGCTCGATCCCCCTGTTCGTCCAGGCCGAGTCGACCGGGAACGACGTCCTCGGCGTCCTCGGCGGCCTCGCGATGCTCATCGGCATCCTCGCCGCGGCGTCGCTGACCATCGTGCAGCCGGGCACCACGCAGGTCGTCCAGTTCTTCGGGCGCTACGTCGGCACGGTGCGCCGGCCGGGCCTGCTGTGGCTCGCGCCCCTGACGACGCACCGCCGGGTCTCCGTGCGGGTGCGCAACTTCGAGACCGGCCACCTCAAGGTGAACGACGCCACGGGCAACCCCGTGGAGATCGCCGCGATCGTCGTCTGGCAGGTGGCCGACACGTCGAAGGCGACGTTCGCGGTCGAGAACTACCAGGGCTTCATCGAGACGCAGTCCGAGGCCGCCGTCCGGCACGTCGCCGGCGCCTACCCCTACGACGCCGCCGACGACGCCGAGTCGCTGCGCGGCTCCACCGACCAGATCTCCCTCGAGCTCGCGCACGAGGTCGCTGCGCGGGTCGTGGCCGCCGGCCTGGAGATCCTCGAGGTCCGGATCAGCCACCTCGCCTACGCCCCGGAGATCGCCCAGGCGATGCTCCAGCGGCAGCAGGCCGCCGCCGTCGTCGCGGCGCGCTCGCGGATCGTCGAGGGCGCCGTCGGCATGGTGCAGATGGCCCTGGACCAGCTCAACCGCGAGGGGATCGTCGACCTCGACGAGGAGCGGAAGGCCGCGATGGTCTCCAACCTGCTCGTCGTGCTCTGCGGCGACTCGCGTGCGACGCCCGTCGTGAACACCGGGACGCTCTACCAGTGACGGACCTGTGAGCGAGGCGGGCGGGGCGGAGATGGACGGCGAGGCGGGCGGTGCGCGGGAGGGGCGCCCGCCCGCCGCGCCGGCGCGCGCCCGCGCG
>JAEZBT010000354.1 GCA_023426865.1 Actinomycetes bacterium | reverse complement strand
TTGCGTGCCACCGTCAGCAGCCATCCTTCCGGGTTGGCGGGGACGCCGGCCTCCGGCCAGGTGCGCAGCGCCCGCTCGAAGGCGTCGGCGAGTGCGTCCTCGGCGCCGGCGAGGTCGCGGGTGGGCGCCGCGAGGATCGCGACGAGGCGCCCGTACGAGGCACGCGCCGCGAGCGTCGCCGCAGCGCGCGCCTCGTCGGTGCCGCTCACGCGAAGTCGAAGTCCGTCCAGGCCCCGTCGACGAAGCGGGTGGCCGTCGGGCGGATCTCCACGGTGCCGTAGTGCACCGGCGGTGCCTGCTGCGCCCAGACGACGGCGGCGTCCAGGTCCGGCACGTCGATGACCACCGTCCCGCCCAGCTGCTCCTTCGTGTCCGCGAAGGGCCCGTCCTGTACCACGAGCGACCCGGTCGCCAGCGACACGGTCCTCGCCTGCGCGACGGGCTGGAGGACCTCGGCGGACACGAGCACGCCCGACGCGTCGAGCGCCTTCGTGTAGGCGTCGAAGGCGGCCATGCCCTCGGCGAGCGCCTCCGGGCCGAGCTCCTCGGCGGTCATCTCGGGGTAGTGGAGCAGGAGTGTGTAGCGCATGGTCGGTCCTTCCGTCCTCGGTGATCCTGACACCGTGATGACGATCGTCGGAAGGACGGATCGACATCTCGGCCGGACCGGTTCCGAGCACTCCTCCCCTCGGCGTCGCGGGTGCGGCGTGGACCGCGGCGGACAGCCGCTCGCGCGTGATCACCTCACCCGTATCCTGGGGCCGCCCGGGGCCTCGCCCGGGCGCTGACGAGGTCGGGAGGGTGAGGCGCGTGGCCGTCAGGGTGGCCTTGATCGGGTGCGGAACCGTGGGCACGGAGGTGGCCCGCCTGCTCCTCACCCACGCCGACGAGCTGACCGCCCGCGTGGGCGACGAGGTGCGGTTCGTCGGCATCGCCGAGCGCTCGCTCGACGCGGAGCGCGACCCGGTCATCCCGCGTGAGCTCATCACCACCGACTGGCGTGAGCTCGTCACGAGGTCGGACGTCGTCATCGAGCTGATCGGCGGCGTGGAGCCCGCGCGGACGATGATCCTCGAGGCGATGGCGGCGGGCGCGTCCGTCGTGACCGCCAACAAGGAGCTCCTCGGCAAGGACGGGCCCACCCTGTACGCGGCGGCCGAGGCGGCCGGCGTCGACCTGTACTTCGAGGCGGCCGTGGGCGGCGCGATCCCGCTCATCCGGCCCGTCCGGGAGTCGCTCGCGGGGGACCGCATCACGCGCGTGCTCGGCATCGTCAACGGCACCACGAACTACGTCCTGGACCAGATGGCGACGACGGGCGAGGACCTCGCGCTCGCGGTCAAGCAGGCCCAGGCCCACGGCTACGCCGAGGCTGACCCGACCGCCGACGTCGAGGGCTACGACGCCGCCGCGAAGGCTGCGATCCTCGCCTCGCTCGCGTTCCACACGCGCGTCTCGACGGCTGACGTCCACCGCGAGGGCATCACGGCCGTCACGGCCGAGGACGTCGCGTGGGCGGCCGAGACCGGCCACGTGCTCAAGCTCCTCGCGGTGGCCGAGCGGCTGCCCGGCGACGCGGGCGTCGTGGCGCGCGTCCACCCCGCGCTCGTGCCGACTGCGCACCCCCTCGCCGGGGTCCGTGGCGCCTTCAACGCGGTGTTCGTCGAGGCCGAGGCCGCCGGGCCGCTCATGTTCTACGGGCAGGGTGCCGGCGGCGTGCCCACGGCGTCGGCGGTGCTCGGCGACGTCATGACGCTCGCGCGGCACCCGGTGCAGGGCGGCCGCGGGCCGGTGGAGTCGCGGTACGCGGCCCTCCCGGTGCTCCCGATGGCGTCGGCCGTCACGCGCTACCAGGTCCGGCTCCGCGTCCCGGACCGGCCGGGGGTGCTCGCCCAGGTGGCCGGCGTGTTCTCGGCGCACGACGTGTCGATCGAGACCGTCCGCCAGGCGGTGGCCGCGCACGGCTCGACCGGCGAGACCGCCGACCTGCTCGTCGTGACGCACCGCGCCAAGGAGTCCGCGCTCGCCGCGACCGTCGCGGACCTCGAGGGTCTCGACGCGGTGTCCGCCGTCCTGTCCGTGCTCCGGGTCGAGGGGGCGTGATGGCCAACCAGTGGCGCGGCGTCATCGCCGAGTACGCCGAGTGTCTTCCAGATCACGTGCAGCAGCGCGTGGTGACGCTGGGGGAGGGCGGCACGCCGCTCGTCCCGGCCCGCGCGTTGTCCGAGCGGGTGGGCGCGAACGTCCACCTCAAGGTCGAGGGCATGAACCCGACGGGTTCCTTCAAGGACCGTGGCATGACGACGGCCATCTCGTCCGCCGCCGCCCGCGACGTCCGCGTGGTCATCTGCGCGTCGACGGGGAACACGTCGGCGTCCGCCGCCGCGTACGCCACGGCTGCCGGCATGACCTGCGCCGTCCTCGTGCCCGACGGCAAGATCGCGATGGGCAAGCTGAGCCAGGCGGTCGCGCACGGCGCGCGCCTGCTCCAGGTCGACGGCAACTTCGACGACTGCCTGGTCGCGGCCCGCAAGCTCGCGGAGAGCTACGCCGTCGAACTCGTGAACTCGGTGAACCCGGACCGGATCGAGGGCCAGAAGACGGCGTCCTTCGAGATCGTCGACTGGCTCGGCGACGCCCCCGACATCCACGTGCTGCCGGTCGGCAACGCGGGCAACATCACCGCGTACTGGAAGGGCTTCGTCGAGTACGCCACCGACGGCCCCGCGACGCGGACGCCCACGATGTGGGGCTTCCAGGCGGCGGGCGCGGCGCCCATCGTCCTCGGCCACCCGGTCGACGAGCCCGAGACCATCGCCACGGCGATCCGCATCGGCAACCCGGCGTCGTGGCGGCAGGCCCTCGACGCCCGGGACAGCTCCGGCGGCCTCATCGAGTCCGTCACCGACGAGCAGATCCTCGCCGCCCACCGGATCCTCTCGGCCGAGGTCGGCGTCTTCGTCGAGCCGGCGTCGGCCGCGGGCGTCGCGGGGCTGCTCATGCTCGCCGAGCAGGGCCGGGTCCCCCGGGGTGCGCTCATCACCGTGACCGTCACCGGGCACGGCCTCAAGGACCCGCAGTGGGCGCTGCGGACGCCCGACGGCAGCCCCGTCGAGCTGACCCGCGTGACGCCCGACGTCGTGTCGATCGCCGACGCGCTCGGTCTGGGCTGAGGGGGCCGGCGATGCGACTGGTGTGCGACCACGTCCGCGTGCGGGTGCCCGCGACGAGCGCGAACCTCGGCCCCGGCTTCGACTGCATGGGCCTCGCGCTCGCGCGCTACGACACGATCGAGGTCCGCGCGCTCGGCGGCCCCGACGTCCGCGTGCGGGTGTCCGGTGAGGGCGCGGGCGAGCTGCCCGACGGCGAGGACCACCTGGTCGTGCGGGCCATCCGCGCGGCCCTCGACGACGTCGGCGCGCCGCAGGTCGGCCTGGAGCTGACCTGCGAGAACCGGATCCCGCACGGGCGCGGCCTGGGCTCCTCGGCCGCCGCCGTCGTGGCAGGCATCCTCGCGGTGCGGATGATGATCAACGAGCCCGAGGCGCTCTACAACACCGCGGCCTTCCGGATCGCGACGCAGTTCGAGGGCCACCCGGACAACGCGGCGCCCGCCATCCTCGGCGGCGCGACGATCTCGTGGACCGGCCCCGACGGGCCGCACGCCACCCAGCTGCCACTGCACCCCGACGTCGTGCCCGTCGCCCTGGTGCCGCAGGTCCGGCTGGCGACACGGACCGCCCGCGGCGTGCTGCCGGGGGCGGTGCCGCACGCCGACGCCGCGTTCACGGCGGGACGCTCCGCGCTGCTGGTCCAGGCGCTGTGCCACCGGCCCGAGCTGCTCTTCGACGCGACCGCAGAGAAGCTGCACCAGGAGTACCGGGCCCAGGTGATGCCGTCGACGTGGCGTCTCGTGCGGTCGCTGCGCGAGGCCGGCCTCGCCGCCGTGGTCTCCGGCGCAGGCCCGTCGGTGCTCGTCCTCGAGCGCGCGAGCGACGGCGACACGTCGGCCGCCGCCCGCGCGGCGGTACTCGCGGAGACCGGCGAGAGCTGGGACGTCGTCGCCCCCGGCATCGCCTCGGACGGTGCGCTGGCCGAGCGCCTCTGACGCGTCCGGGGTCACCCGGAGGGACCTGCACGGGGCCTCCGGGCGGGTGGTACCGTTGGGGTCAATCCCCCGAAACTCCCTTCACCGGGCACGTGGGCTGCCATGTCTGCGTCGGTGCCGCGGAGCGGGGGGACACCCGCCACCTCCACGATCGGTTGCCGGTCCGTGGCGGACGAACGCGCCGGACCACCCGGTGAACTCCTGCGGCCCGCAGTCCGTCCGGCCGCCGACGAGGGGGAAGGACCTTCGTGACAGACACCATCGACGCAGCCTCGGGCGCCGCCGGCGGCGCTGGTCGTGCCGCCGCGCTCAGCGCGCTCCGGCTCCCCGAGCTGCAGGCCCTGGCTGCCGAGCTCGGCGTGAAGGGCACCTCCGGCATGCGCAAGAGCGACCTCGTCGAGGCCATCAAGGAGCGCCGCGGTGGCGGGCGCACCGCCACGACGT
>JAEZBT010000327.1 GCA_023426865.1 Actinomycetes bacterium | reverse complement strand
GTCGTCGGCATCGCCGGGTGGTGCCGCGGCCGCGCGCGCCCGGTCGAGCAGGTCCAGGTGCGCGACGTCGGCGGCCATGAGGGTGACCGCCGCGCGGGGGGCCGGGTCCCGCGCGACCAAGGCGAGGGCGGCGGCGTCGACGCTCGGGTAGCCCACCAGCACGTCCGTGACGCCGCGGGCGGCCCACCAGGCAGCCTCGCGCACCGAGTACGCCATCAGCCCGGAGAAGCCGGCGGCGAGCGCGCGCTCGACCAGCGCCGGTACGCGGACCGACTTGGTCGCGAGCCGCACGGGCCGGACCGCGGCCCGGCGCAGCAGCTCCGCGGCGTTGGCGTCGAACGCGGCGAGGTCCACGACAGCGACCGGCGCGGGCAGGTCGGCCACCGCGGCGCGGCATTCCCCGGAGATCACCGTGCCATCTTGACGGGCCGGGACCCGCCCCGGATAGTCGGCGATCATGACGAGCCGCACGCCGGGGGTCTGGCGCAACTGGTCCGGGACCGTCGACGTGCGGGCCGCGCGCTACTGGCGCCCCCGGGACACCGGCGACGTCGTGCGCGCCGTGCGCTGGGCCGGGCGGCGCGGCCTGCGGGTGCGCGCCGTCGGCGGCGGTCACTCGTTCACCGACTGCGCGGCGACCGACGGCGTGCTGCTCAACCTCGACGCGCTCGACGCCGTGGAGACCGTCGAGCCGCAGGCGGACGGGACCGCGCTCGTCACGGTCGGCGCAGGGATCCGGCTCCGGGCGCTGAACAGGGCACTCGCCCAGCGCGGCCTGGCCATGGCCAACCTCGGCGACATCGACCACCAGTCGATCGCCGGCGCGATCTCCACCGGCACGCACGGCACGGGGCTGCGGGTCGGCGGGCTCGCGACGCAGGTCGCGGGCGTCCGGCTCGTCACGGCCGACGGCGAGGTGCGTGAGGTCGACGACGCCCGCGACCCGGAGCTGTTCGAGGCGGCGCGGCTCGGCCTGGGCGCGCACGGCGTCCTCGTCGCGGTGACCCTGCGGGCGGTGCCCGCGTTCTCGCTCTGCGCGCACGAGGAGACGCTCGACCTCGACGAGGTGCTCGACCGGCTCGACGGGCCGGACGGCTGGCTCGCCACCACGGACCACGTCGACCTCTTCTGGTTCCCCTTCACGCGGCGCGCGCTGGTCAAGCGCAACGACCGCCTGGACCCCGGGGCGAGCGAGGAGCTGCCGCCCGGGCTCGGTCGCGCCCGTCGCTGGGTCGACGACGAGGTGCTCAGCAACGGTGTCTTCGAGCTGACGAACCGGCTCGCCGCCGCGGCACCCCGCGCGGTGCCTGCGGTCAACGCCGTCGCCGCACGCGCGCTGTCGAACCGCACCTACGCCGGGCCGTCGGCGCAGGTGTTCGTCAGCCCGCGCCGCGTCGTCTTCCGCGAGATGGAGTACGCGGTGCCGATGGCGGCGCTGCGCGACGTCGTCGGTGAGGTGGACTCCTGGCTGCGCCGCACCCGCGAGCCGGTGCCGTTCCCCGTCGAGCTGCGGTTCGCCGGCCCCGACGACGTCTGGCTCTCCACCGCGCACGGCCGCGCCACGGCCTACGTCGCGGTGCACCAGTACCACCGGCTGCCCCACGAGCGGTACTTCGACGCGGTCGAGGCGATCATGGGCGCGGTCGACGGGCGCCCCCACTGGGGCAAGCTGCACGGCCTGGGCGTCGAGCGGCTGTCCACCCTGTACCCGCGCCTGGCGGACGTCCGCCGCGTCCGCACGCGAGTGGACCCCGAGGGCCGCTTCGCGAACACCTACACGGACCGGGTGCTCGGCCCGGTCGGCTGAGGGGCGCCCTCCGGGCCCTCGGGCGAAGGGTTCCTACCGCATGTCGGTAGGAACCCTTCGCCGGGAGTCGGTCGTGTCACGCGACGCGGTGGCGGACCCCGCTCGTGTAGGTGCCGTCCCGCCGACGGCGGGGGAGCTTGACGCGCCAGTCGTCCCCGGCGCCGTCGACCCAGTCCTGCACGTACGGCGTGACGTGGTTGAAGACGAACGTCGGGCGGCGCTGCGTCGTGACCACCCGGGCCAGGGCCTCCGGGTTGGGGTGCTTGTGCGTCGCGCCGTCGGTCGAGACGAGCCAGGTCTTCGCGCGCACCTGCGCGAGGAACGCGAGGGAGGTGTTGGCCCGCGAGCCGTGGTGGCTCATCTTCACCGCGGCGAACCGGTGCGGTCCCGCCCCGAGCCGCGCGAGGCCTGGCAGCACCTCCTCCGAGGGCGCGTCGCCCAGCAGCAGCACGCGTTTGCCGGCGTACTCGGCGACGAGCGTGATGCCCGCGGCGTTCGGCACGCTCCGGTCGCGGCGGTAGGGCGCGGCGGCGAGCGCGTCGACGTCGAAGCCGAGCAGCTCCTCGCGCCGCCACGACGCGCGTTCGATCGGTGCGCCCCGGCCGGGCACGAGGTGCGCCCGCACGACCGCTTCCTCCCACTCCGGGGCGAGCTTCGCGAGCGTCGCCGGCCGTGGTCCGATGACGGTGAGCGTCAGCCCGCCGCGCAGGGTCACGACGGGGGGCGGGGCGTCGTCGGGCAGGACCACCGGGCCACCCGCGAAAGCGCGGTTCCAGCGGTCCTCGTGCCCGAGGAGCGACGCCGTCAGGCGCTCGCCGTCGACGCCGCCGAGCAGGTCCGCGCCCAGGTGGCGGTAACCGTTGAACCAGATGTCACGGAACAGCGGGACGCGCCGCGGGTCGGAGAGCAGCGACACCACGCCCAGCACGTGATCGGTGTCGACGTGCGTCACCACCAGGAGCTCCACACGATCCTTGCGGCCGGGCAGGGCCTTGATCCGGCGCTCGAGCTCGGGGACGAGCGTGGGGATCGTCTCCTCCGGGCCGGCGTCGATGAGCGCGTGGTGCAGGTCGCCCCCCTCGCCCCAGGTGAGCCACAGGCAGTCGCCCCGCTGCGCGGGGAGCATCTCGACGGTGAACACGCGTCCCTCCCGGGGTCAGATCGTCCAGTCCGCGTCGCCGTACGCCGTGAGCGCCAGCGCCGCCAGCAGCCCGTCGGCGACCGCGGCCCGCCGGAACGCGGTCACGATGTCCCCTGCGGGCGTGCGACGACGGTCGGCGGCGGCCGCCCGCAGGCCCGTGACC
>JAEZBT010000314.1 GCA_023426865.1 Actinomycetes bacterium | reverse complement strand
GGCCGGCCCCAGGCGAGCACGAGGTCGGCGAGGCGGCCGCCGGGGCTCGCGACGCCGTCGGCGACGACCATGTGCGGTTCGTCGTCGTCGGTGACGCCGGCGACCGCACGCTCGGCCGTCGCGGCGTGGCCCTGGACGTGCGGGAGCCACGCGGCCAGCGTGACCGACCGCGGCAGGTCGAGGACCGTCGTGCTCACCGGGCCAACCTAACCGCTCCGGCACGGTGCGCCAGGCGCACGTTAGGGTCGGGGCCATGGTGCTCGACCTGCAGGACGTGACGCTGCGGCGCGGCACGACCACCATCCTCGACGCGATCTCGTGGCACGTCGCCGACGGTCAGCGGTGGGTGGTGCTCGGGCCCAACGGCGCCGGCAAGACGACCCTGCTGCAGATCGCGTCCGCGCGGATGCACCCGAGCAGCGGCACGGCCACGGTCCTGGGCTCGCGGCTCGGCACGGTCGACCTGTTCGAGCTGCGGCCGCGCATCGGGGTGGCGTCGGCGGCCCTCGCGGACCGGATCCTCCCGTCCGAGCGGGTGCTCGACGTGGTGCTCACCGCCGCTTACGGCATGACCGGCCGGTGGCGTGAGCAGTACGAGGCCCTGGACCACGAGCGGGCGCGCGTGCTGCTGGACGTGTTCGGCGTCGGTGGGCTCGCCGACCGCACCTTCGGGACGCTCAGCTCGGGCGAGCGCAAGCGGGTACAGATCGCCCGCGCCCTCATGACCGACCCCGAGCTCCTGCTGCTCGACGAGCCCGCGGCCGGGCTCGACCTGGGGGGTCGGGAGGAGCTGCTGGGCGCGCTCACCGAGCTGGCCCGGGACCCGCGCTCGCCGGTGATGGTCCTGGTCACGCACCACGTCGAGGAGATCCCGGCCGGGTTCACGCACGCGCTGCTGCTGCGCGACGGCCAGGTCGCGGCCGCCGGCCCGCTCACCGACGTGATCACGGCCGAGCGCCTGTCGGCGACGTTCGGGCTCGACCTCGAGGTGGGACGGCACGGCGACCGGTGGAGCGCCCGCGCCCGAGCCTGACCAGCGCGGACACCGGTCCCCGCGACCGCGGCGCGCACGGACCGGTGTCGCGGACCGGTGTCTGAGCGACGCCCGCCTGACTAGGATCGAGGCGCTGACCACGAAGGAGGCGTCATGGCCTGGGTCTGGTGGCTGGGGGCGGCACTGCTGCTGGGCGTGATCGAGATGATCTCGCTCGACCTGGTCCTCATCATGTTCGCCGGCGGCGCCCTTGCCGCGGGTGGCCTGGCGGCGGCGGGGGCACCGATCTGGGCGCAGATCCTCGGCTTCGCCGTCACCTCGACGCTCCTGCTGGCGGCGCTGCGGCCGTGGCTCCTGCGTCACCTGCGCACCCGGGTGCCCCTGGTGGAGACGAACGCGGCCGCGCACGTCGGGCGCACCGGCGTCGCCGTCACCGAGGTGAGCGAGCGCGGCGGCCGGATCAAGCTCGCGGGCGAGGTCTGGACGGCGCGCGTGGACGGCGCCGCGGTCATCGCCGAGGGCGCCGAGGTCCGCGTCACGCGGATCGACGGGGCCTCCGCCGTCGTCACGCCGCTCGACACGGCTGGGCCCGCCGGGTCCGCCGCCCCCCGACAGCCCGAGGAGAACGCGCTGTGAACGAACCCCTGGTGACCGCCGGCTACGCGATCGCGGCGCTCCTCATCCTGTTCGTGGTGATCGCGCTCATCCGCTCGGTGCGGATCGTCAAGCAGGCGCGGGCGTACGTGGTCGAGCGGCTCGGCCGGTACTCGCGCACGCTCGACGCCGGCCTGCACATCCTGGTGCCGTTCATCGACCGCGTGCGGGCGGACGTCGACCTGCGCGAGCAGGTCGTGCCGTTCCCGCCGCAGCCGGTCATCACGTCCGACAACCTCGTCGTGAGCATCGACACCGTCGTGTACTACCAGGTCACCGACCCGAAGTCCGCCGTCTACGAGATCGCGAACTTCCTCGCGGGCATCGAGCAGCTCACGGTCACCACGCTGCGTAACGTCGTGGGCTCGATGGACCTGGAGCAGACGCTCACGAGCCGTGACCAGATCAACGGCCAGCTCCGGGGTGTCCTCGACGAGGCCACCGGGCGCTGGGGCGTCCGCGTCAACCGGGTCGAGCTCAAGGCCATCGACCCGCCCGCGAGCGTGCAGGGCGCGATGGAGCAGCAGATGCGCGCCGAGCGCGACCGCCGTGCGGCGATCCTCACGGCCGAGGGCGTCAAGCAGTCGGCGATCCTCACCGCCGAGGGCGAGAAGCAGGCGGCGATCCTGCGCGCCGAGGGCAACGCCCAGGCCGCGATCCTGCAGGCCGAGGGCGAGGCCCGCGCCATCCTGCAGGTCTTCGACGCCATCCACCGCGGCGACGCCGACCCGAAGCTGCTCGCCTACCAGTACCTGCAGATGCTGCCGCAGATCGCGCGGACCCAGGCGAACAAGTTCTGGTTCATCCCGACGGAGTTCAGCGCCGCGCTCAAGGCCGTCGCCAAGGGCTTCGGCGGCGCGGGGGAGGACGAGCTCGGCCCCGAGTTCGCGGCCCGGCCGGCCGGCACCTCGCCCGTGCGTGCGGAGGACCTGGGGCCGTCGGCGCTCACGGACGCGGCTCAGGCGCTGGC
>JAEZBT010000288.1 GCA_023426865.1 Actinomycetes bacterium | reverse complement strand
CCCAGCCGCGGCACGCAACTGTGTCGTGGGCGGGGGTGCCGCCACGACGGGTGCCCTGGTCCGCCAGATTCCGCAGGAGTAGCGTCGTGCGTGTTGTGATGTGGCGCGGGCCGGGGGGCAAGCCATGCTGCACACAGGTTCGGGTTCGAGGATCTGGCGGCGGTGGGCAGGCGTCCTGCTGGCGACCGTGGCCCTGGCCGGGTGCGGCAGCACACCGGACCCGCCGCCGTACGACCCGCCGGTCCGGGAACGGGCGCCTGACGTCCAGCCGCCGGAACCCACCGTCGACGCGGAGCCATGGACCCGCGGCGACGACCCCTACCTCGCCGACCTCTGGGACGGGTGCGCGACCGGCAACGCCGACGCCTGCGCCGCGCTGTACGACGAGAGCCCGGTCGGCTCGGAGTACGAGGTGTTCGGGGCGACCTGTGGCGGACTCACCACCGGCGGCGGGTGCCAGGCGGAGCCGGAGCCCGAGGTGAGCGACTTCGCCGAGTACGCGCAGATCACCACGTGGTACTCGGCCGCGGAGGCGGACAACTCGGCATGGGTGCACTTCAAGGCCGTCGACGCCGGGACGTACACCGTGCAGGAGGTGCTCGGCTCCGACCTGGTCGACCTGGTCGACGAGGCCGACGCACTCGCGCAGACGCCCGAGCGCGTCGCGCTGGTGAACGCCCTGCGGCAGATGATGCTCGACGCCGGCTGGACCGAGCTGGGCGTCGGCGGGACCGAGTGGTACCAGTTCGTCTACGGCCGCTGACCGGCCGGTTCAGCCGTCGACGGGCTGTCCTCGCAGACGACGAACAACCGGGCGTTCAGTGAACGAGCGTCGTTCGCACCTGAGCCGGTGTTCGAACTCGAACACGTGGCGGGTGCTGGACGCGGTCGCACGCTCCCAGCGTCGTCGGGCTCAGTCGCCCGGCTCGCTGCGCCAGGCGGAGTGCTTCCGGCCCGCCACCCATGCCGCGACCTGCGTGCGGCGCTGCAGGCCCATCTTGGACAGCAGCGACGTGATGTGGTTCTTCACGGTCTTCTCGGCCACGCCGAGCCGCTCGGCGATCTCCCGGTTCGACATGCCCTCGCCGATGAGGTCGAGCACCTTGCGCTCGCTCGGCGTCAGGTCGACGGTCGGGTCGTCGTGGTCCGCCCGGCGGCGGGTCACCGTGCGCTCGTCGAGCAGGGTTCGGCCCGCGTTGACGGACTTGATGACGTCGGCGATCTCGGCGCCCCGCACGCTCTTGAGCAGATAGGCGGCCGCGCCGGCCTCGAGAGCCGCGGCGAGCGCATCGTCGTCGTCGAACGACGTCAGGACCACCGAGCGGGTCTCCGGAAGCTGCTCGCGCAGGGCGTGCATGAGATCGATGCCGGTGCCGTCGGGGAGCTGGAGGTCGACCAGGACCACCTGCGGCCGCACGAGCGCTGCGCGCCGGATGCCCTCGGCGACCGAGCCTGCCTCGGCGACGACGGACATGCCCTCGGAGCGGTCCACGACCTCTGCGATGCCGCGCCGGACGACCTCGTGGTCGTCCACGATCATGACGGCGATGTCCCCGGCGCGGTCGGAGTTGTTTGCCACGCTCCGCATCCTAGAGAACTCGGCCGCGAGGTGGGACCAGGCGTGCCGCCCGCGGGACGCGTTGACACTGCGGACACCGGTAGGAGGACCGGTTCATGAAGGCCTCGCGGACCAGCGGGGTGCCGCAGCGCGCGCACGGGCGCCCCTCCTGGCCGTAGGCCGCCAGGGACCGGTCGAAGTACCCCGACTGGCCATTCACGTTGACGTACAGGGCGTCGAAGCTCGTGCCGCCGGCCTCCAGCGCCTCGCGCATGACCTCCTCCGCGGCGTCCAGCAGTGCCACGAGCCGGCCGCGCCGGATGGTCACCGTCGGCGTCGCCCAGTGCACCCGGGCCCGCCACAGCGCCTCGTCGGCGTAGATGTTGCCGATGCCGGACACGAGGGTCTGGTCGAGCATCGCCCGCTTGATCCCCGTCCGACGACGACGCACGGCCGCCTCGAGCGCCGGGCGGTCCAGGTGCGGGTCCAGCAGGTCGCGCGCGATGTGCGCGACGGGCACGGGCACGACCGGCAGGTCGCTCCCCTGCCCGCCCGGGGCGCCGTCGGCGGTCGGCACGACCGGGACGACGGCGAGCGAGCCGAACGTGCGCTGGTCGACGAAGTCGCAGACCACGTCCCCGCCGGGGCCGGTGAGAGCCAGGCGGGTGCGGGTGTGCGGCGTCGGCGGAGTCTCCGGCGGCTGGACGAGGAGCTGGCCACTCATGCCCAGGTGCACGAGCAGCACACCGCGGCCGGGGTCGCCGTCCAGCACCAGCCACGCGTACTTGCCGCGCCGCACGGCGGCCGTGAGCGTGCGACCCACGAGGCGCGACTCGAAGTCGCCCGGGCCGCCGTCGTGCCGGCGCACGGCGGAGTCGCGCCGCACCTCGACGGACTCGACCGTCCGGCCGACGACGTGCCGGGCGAGCCCCGCCCGGACCGTCTCGACCTCGGGGAGCTCAGGCACCCCGGTGCGTCGGGCCCACCGTCGGCGTGCCCGCGGTCGCCTCGTCGCCGGCGTCGCCGTCCACCAGCTCCGCGAGCGCACGGTAGGCGGCCGCGGCAGCCTCCTGCTCGGCGACCTTCTTCGCCGAGCCCGTCCCCGTGCCCCGGACGACGCCGTCGAGCACGATGCTGGCGGTGAAGGTGCGCGCGTGGTCGGGGCCGTCGCTGGTCACGTCGTACTCCGGCGCGCCGAGGCCGAGCCGGGCGGCGACCTCCTGCAGCGACGTCTTCCAGTCCAGGCCGGCGCCGAGGTCGGCCGCGACGGCGAGCGTCGGGTTGACCAGGGCCTCCACGAGGTCCCTCGCCGTCTCGATCCCGTGCGTGAGGTACACCGCTCCGAACAGTGCCTCGAGCGTGTCCGACAGGATCGAGTCCTTGTCGCGGCCGCCCGTCGCCAGCTCGCCCTTGCCGAGGAGCAGGTAGTCGCCGAGCCCCAGGCGCCGCGCGATGGCCGCCAGGGAGCGCTGCGACACCGTCGCCGCGCGCATCTTGGCCAGCTCGCCCTCGGACAGGTCCGGGTGCCGGCGGTACAGCGCCTCGGTGACGACGAGCCCGAGGACCGTGTCGCCGAGGAACTCCAGGCGCTCGTTGGTGGGGATCCCACCGGCCTCGTGGGCGAACGAGCGGTGCGTCAGGGCAAGCACCAAGAGCTCGGGGTCCAGCTGGACCCCGAGCTCGGTGGTGAGCCGCTCGGCAGGCTGGGTCATCGACCCGACCGAACCGTCAGCGGACCTCGTGCTCCGTCTTGAGCGCCTCGACGTACTGGCGGCCGTTGTAGGCGCCGCAGGCGGGGCACGCGGCGTGCGGCAGGCGCGGGGCCTTGCAGCGCGGGCACGTCGTCAGGTCCGCCGCCGTGGTCTTCCACTGCGAGCGACGGGCCCGGGTGTTGGCGCGCGACATCCGGCGCTTGGGAACAGCCACGGTCAGCTCTCCTTCGTGTCGTCGAAGACCCGGCCGAGGTCAGACCACCGGGGGTCGATCGTCTCATGCTTGTGATCCGGTCCCGCCACCGCGAGCCGCTCCCCGCACTCGGGGCACAGCCCCGGGCAGTCGGGGGTGCAGATCGGGCGGAACGGCAGTGCGGGCACCACCGCGTCCCGGACCGCGGGCTCGACGTCGACGTGGTCGCCGACGAGCACCGGGGCCTGCTCCTCCTCGTCGTCGCCATCCGCCGCGGCGACCTGGGCCCGCTCGGGGTAGACGTACAGCTCCTGGAGCTCGGCGTCGACGTCCTCGACGACCTCCTCCAGGCAGCGCACGCACTCCCCGACGGCCCGGCCCCGGACGGTGCCGGAGACGAGGATCCCCTCCATGACCGCCTCGAGCCGAAGATCCAGCTCGAGATCGCTCCCGGCAGGGACGCCGATCACGACGGTACCGAGGTCCTCCGGCGCAGGGACGGTGCGCTGAAGACGCCGCATGGTCCCCGGTCGGCGGTCGAGGTCGTGCACGTCCAGCACGAGCGGGGAAGAAGTCGGGCGCTCCACAGCGTCAGTCCAAGGTCGAGGGGTCTCGGTCCACGCCATGAGCGGCAGGACCAGCCGCCCATCGTACGGCACGCACGGCCCGGACTCCCAACCGGGCCCGGGCGACCTGCGCGCCCCCGCGCGGACGGGCCGCCGCCGGTGGTGTCAGTCGTCGCCCAGGCGGCCCGCGAGCTTCGCCCGGCCCGCCTGCACCTGCGCGAGCAGCCGCCCCAGGTCGATCTCGAACTCGGCCAGGCGCCGGTCGCAGTAGTCGTCCGCCTCGCGGCGCAGCGCCTGCGCCGTCGCCTCGGCGTCCGCGACGACCTGAGCCCGCTCAGGGTAGACGTACAGCTCCTGGAGCTCGGCGTCGACATCCTCGACGACCTCCTCCAGGCAGCGCACGCACTCCCCGACCGCACGGCCCCGGACGGAACCGGAGACCCAGACCCCCTCCATGACGGCCTCGTAGCTCAGGTCGAGCTCGAGGTCGCTTCCGGCAGGGATGCCGATCACGG
>JAEZBT010000272.1 GCA_023426865.1 Actinomycetes bacterium | reverse complement strand
GTCCAGCCGCGCGAGCCCGCGGCTCGCGAACGGCGCGACCGACAGCACACGCTCGTGTCCCTTGCGGACGCCCTTGCGCAGGCGGAGGAACACGATGCCGCCCTCGTCCTCGGGCTCGTGGCCCACGAGGAGCACAGCGGGCGCCGTCTCGAGGTCGGCGAACGTCACCGACATCCGGGAACCGGCGACGTGGTGGGCGAGGAATGCCTCCTCCTCGGCCGAGTGCGGCCGGGCGCGGTGGTCGACGTCGTTCGTGCCGAGCGCGACCCGCGCGAACTTGGCGTACGCGTACGCGTCCTCGAGAGTGAGCCGGCCGCCGGGCAGGACGCCCACGCGACCCGCGGCCGCCGCCAGACCCTCGGCCGCGCGGTCGAGCGCCTCGCCCCAGGACGCCTGGCGCAGCTCGCCCCGCGTGCCGTCGGCGGCGACGTCGCGGACCATCGGCACCGTCAGCCGGTCCGGCAGGCCCTGCCACGCGAACGCGAAGCGGTCCTTGTCGGTGATCCACTCCTCGTTGACGGCCGGGTCGTCGCCGGCCAGCCGGCGCAGGACGACGCCCCGCCGGTGGTCGACGCGGATCGCCGCACCGTTGGCGTCGTGCTCGCCGACGCCCGGCGTCGAGACCAGGTCGAACGGCCGGGAGCGGAAGCGGTACGCGGCGTTCGTCAGCGCGCCCACCGGGCAGATCTGGATGACGTTGCCCGAGTAGTACGAGGAGAAGGGACGCCCCGACGTGTCGAGGGTCGCGGCGCCCACCGGCCCCGCGACGTCCTGCTCGGGCACGCCCATGGCGGCGTTGATCGGGGTGCCGTCGGGCTGCACGCCCCGGTACACCTCGACCGGCTCGCTCTCGGCCCAGTCCAGCACGCCCGGGTCGAACCGGCCGATCTGCTGGCCATGGAGGCCGTGCACCTCGAAGCCGGGTGCGCCGCCGCCACGCCCCTGGAGAGCGATGAACGCGTCGCCGGCGATCTCCTCCGAGAAGCGCGTGCAGCGCTGGCACAGGACGCAGCGGTCGCGGTCGAGCAGGATCTCGGTCGAGATCGCGATCGGCTTGGGGAACGTCCGCTTGACGTCGTGGAACCGTGAGGTCCCGCGTCCGTTGCTCATGGCCTGGTTCTGGAGCGGGCACTCGCCGCCCTTGTCGCAGGTCGGGCAGTCGAGCGGGTGGTTGACCAGCAGGAACTCGATGATCCCGTGCTGCGCCTTGTCGGCCACCGCCGACGTGCGCTGGGTCTTCACGACCATGCCGGGCGTCGCCTCGGTCGTGCAGGAGGCCTGCGGCTTCGGCATCGGCCGGACGTTGCCCTCGCGGTCCGGGACCGCGACCTCCACCAGGCACTGGCGGCAGGCGCCGACCGGCTCGAGCAGCGGGTGGTCGCAGAACCGCGGGATCGCGATGCCGAGCTGCTCGGCGGCGCGGATGACCAGGGTGCCCTTGGGGACGGTCACCTCGACGTCGTCGATGATGAATGTCACCTGCGGGACCGCGGTCGCGGACCCGTCGGCCCCGCCGGTCTTCGCGCCGGGAGCGGGTGTGGTCGTCGTCATGCGTGCACCCCGATCGTCGGCGCGTACTCGAAGCGGGCCGCGGCCACCGGGTCGAACGGGCAGCCGCCGCCGGTGACGTGCGCCTCGTACTCGGCGCGGAAGTGCTGCAGGCTCGACGTCACCGGGGAGGTGGCGCCGTCGCCGAGCGCGCAGAAGGCGCGGCCGAGGATGTTGTCGCAGACGTCCAGGAGCGTGTCGAGGTCCTCGGCGGTGCCCTGGCCCGACTCCAGCCGGTGGTAGATGAGCTTCATCCAGTACGTGCCCTCGCGGCAGGGCGTGCACTTGCCGCAGGACTCGTGCGCGTAGAAGTCCGTCCAGCGCGCGACGGCGCGCACGACGCACGTCGTCTCGTCGAAGATCTGCAGGGCGCGCGTGCCGAGCATCGAGCCCGCCGCGCCGACCGACTCGTAGTCGAGCGGGACGTCGAGGTGCTCGGCCGTGAAGATCGGCGTCGAGGACCCGCCCGGCGTCCAGAACTTCAGCGTGTGGCCCTCGCGGATGCCGCCGGCCATGTCGAGGAGCTCGCGCAGCGTGATGCCGAGCGGAGCCTCGTACTGGCCCGGCCGGGCGACGTGGCCCGAGAGGGAGAAGATGCCGAAGCCCGTCGAGCGGTCGGTGCCCATCGACCGGAACCAGTCGGCGCCGTTCGCCACGATCGACGGGACGCTCGCGATCGTCTCGACGTTGTTGATGACGGTCGGGCGCCCGTACAGGCCCGCCACAGCGGGGAACGGCGGCTTCAGGCGCGGCTGGCCGCGGCGGCCCTCGAGCGAGTCGAGCAGCGCGGTCTCCTCGCCGCAGATGTACGCGCCGGCGCCGGCGTGCACCGTGAGCTCCAGGTCGTACCCGGAGCCGAGGATGTCGCTGCCGAGCAGCCCGGCCGCGCGGGCCTCGTCGACAGCCGCAAGCAGCCGGCGGTAGACGTGCAGCACCTCGCCGCGCACGTAGATGAAGGCGTGGTGGCAGCCGATGGCGTAGGACGTGATGATCGCGCCCTCCACCAGCAGGTGGGGGTCGGCCATCATCAGCGGGATGTCCTTGCAGGTCCCCGGCTCGGACTCGTCCGCGTTGACCACCAGGTAGCGCGGGCCGCCGTCGGGCGCGGGCAGGAAGCCCCACTTCATCCCGGTGGGGAAGCCGGCGCCGCCGCGGCCGCGCAGGCCGGAGTCCTTGACGGCGGTCAGCACGTCGCCCGGCGCCATCGCGAGCGCGGCCTTCAGCGCCCCGTAGCCGCCGGCCTTGCGGTAGGCGTCCAGGGTCCACGAACGCTCCGCGTCCCAGCGGTCGGTCAGGACCGGGGTGAGGGTCGTCCCCATCACGCCTCCTCGGAGGCCTTGCGGCCCGTCTCGGTGTCGGCCGAGCCGCCCGACGGCGGCGCGGACGGCGTGTCCACGCTGGAGTCGCGCCCGTGCGCCAGGCCCGGCGTCGCCGCGGCGGCGGCCGAGGCCTCCGTCTCGTCGGCGGTCGCACCGGGCGCCTGCGCGGCAGGAGCGGTCCAGCCCTTCTGGCGCGCCAGCCGGACGCCCTCGAGCGTCGCCTTGCCGGCGCCGAGGCCCTCGTCCTGCCGACCGTCGGGGAACCCGGCGAGCACGCGGGACATCTGCTTGAAGGTGCACACCGACGACGCGCCGCGCGTCGGGGCCACCGGCTCACCCGCGATCAGCCGGTCGACGATCGCGGCCGCCGACTCCGGCGTCTGCTCGTCGAAGAACTCCCAGTTGATCATCATCACGGGCGCGTAGTCACAGGCCGCGTTGCACTCGATGCGCTCGAGCGTGATCGCGCCGTCGGCGGTCGTCTCGTCGTGCCCGATGCCGAGGCGGGTGGACAGCTCGTCGAAGATCGCGTCGCCGCCCATGATCGCGCACAGCGTGTTCGTGCAGACGCCCACGGTGTACGTGCCGTTCGGGTGCCGCTTGTACTGGCTGTAGAACGTCGCGACGGCCGAGACCTCGGCTGTCGTCAGGCCGAGCGTCGCCGCGCAGAACGCGATGCCGTCCGGGCTGACGAACCCGTCCTCCGACTGCACCAGGTGCAGCAGCGGGAGCAGCGCCGACCGCGGGTCCGGGTACCGCGCGAGCACGGCCGCCGCGTCGGCGGTCAGCCGCTCCGCCTTGGCGCCCTCGTAGGGCTCGTAGGTGAGCGTCGTCATCAGCGGTCCACGCCTCCCATCACGGGGTCCAGCCCCGCCACCGCGACGACGACGTCGGCGAGCATGCCGCCCTCGCACATCAGCGACACAGCCTGCAGGTTGTTGAACGACGGGTCACGGAAGTGCGCCCGGTAGGGGCGCGTGCCGCCGTCGGACACCAGGTGCGCGAGCAGCTCGCCGCGCGGGTGCTCGACCGACTGCGTCGCCTGGCCGGCCGGCACCCGGAAGCCCTCGGTGACCAGCTTGAAGTGGTGGATGAGCGCCTCCATCGAGGTGCCCATGATCTTCTTGATGTGGTCGAGCGAGTTGCCCATGCCGTCCGAGCCGATGGCGAGCTGCGCCGGCCACGCGATCTTCTTGTCGGCGACCATCACCGGGCCCGGGCCCATGGCCTGGAGCCGCTCGAGCGCCTGCTCGACGATCCGCAGGCTCTGGTAGGACTCCTCGACGCGGAGCACGACGCGCGCGAACGAGTCGGCCTCCGTGGCGACCGGGACGTCGAAGTCGTACGTCTCGTAGCCGCAGTACGGGGTGTGCTTGCGCACGTCGTAGGGCAGGCCGGTCGCGCGGAGCACCGGGCCCGTGATCCCCAGCGCCATGCAGCCGGCCAGGTTCAGGTGCCCGACGCCGATCAGGCGGCCCTTGAAGATCGGGTTGCCGAGCATCAGGTCGCTGAGCTGGCCGATGTAGTCGCGGATCAGCGGCAGCGCCTCGCGGATCGTGTCGAGCGCGCCCGGCGGAATGTCCTGCGCGACGCCGCCCGGCCGGACGAACCCGTGGTTCATCCGCAGGCCCGTGATCAGCTCGAAGATCCTCAGGATCTCCTCGCGGGCGGTGAACGCGGTGGTCATGATCGTCGTCGCACCGAGCTCGTTGCCACCGGTGCCCAGCGCGATGAGGTGCGAGCCGACCCGGTTGAGCTCCATGAGCAGGACCCGGATGACGGTCGCGCGCTCGGGCACGTCGTCGGTGATCCCGAGCAGCGTCTCCACCGCGAGGCAGTGCGCCGTCTCCTGGAAGAACGGGGCCAGGTAGTCCATGCGCGTGCACAGGGTCACGCCCTGCGTCCACGTCCGGTACTCCATCGACTTCTCGATGCCCGTGTGCAGGTAGCCGACGCCGCAGCGGGCCTCGGTGACCGTCTCGCCGTCGATCTCGAGCATGAGGCGGAGCACGCCGTGGGTCGACGGGTGCTGCGGGCCCATGTTGACGACGATGCGCTCCTCGCCGAGACGGGACGCCTCCTCGGCGATCTGCGACCAGTCGCCGCCGGTGGCCTCGAACGTGGGGACGCCCTCGGCACCCTCGTCGACGATGTGGGCGCTCGCGTGCGGGGTCTGCTGGGTCATCAGTTGTACGCCCTCCGCTGGTCGGGCGGCGGGATCTGCGCGCCCTTGTACTCCACGGGGATGCCGCCGAGCGGGTAGTCCTTGCGCTGCGGGTGGCCCGGCCAGTCGTCGGGCATCTCGATGCGGGCCAGGCCCGGGTGCCCGTCGAAGCCGATGCCGAAGAAGTCGAACGTCTCGCGCTCGTGCCAGTCGTGGCCCGGGTAGACGCCGACGCTGGAGGGGACGTGCGGGTCGGCGTCGGGCACCGCGACCTCCAGGCGGAGGCGACGGCCGTGCGTGACCGAGCACAGGTGGTAGACGGCGTGCAGCTCGCGGCCGGCGTCGCCCGGGTAGTGCACGCCCGAGACGCCCAGGCCGAGCTCGAAGCGCAGGTCCTGGTCGTCGCGCAGGGACCGGCAGACGAGCACGACGTGCTCGCGCCGCACGAACAGGGTCAGCTCGCCGCGGTCGACGACGACCTTCTCGATCGCGTCGTCGAAGGGCGTGCCGGCCTCCTCGAGCACCTCGGCGAGGATGTCGACGACCTCGTCGAACCAGCCGCCGTAGGGGCGTTCGCTCGCGGTCGGCATCGCGATCGTCCTGACCAGCCCGCCGTAGCCGGACGTGTCGCCCGAGTCGGCCGCGCCGAACATGCCCGTGCGGACGTCGACGACGTCGAGCGGGGTGCGCCCGTCCGGGCCCGTCGGGGCGCCGGCGACCTCCTGGGTGGGGGCGTTCTGCGAGCCCGCCTCGTGGGCCGCCTCGGTGGCGGTCTGCGGCGTGCCCGGGTCGGGCGTGCCGACCTCGCCGGCGCCGGCC
>JAEZBT010000183.1 GCA_023426865.1 Actinomycetes bacterium | reverse complement strand
GTGCTCGCCGCGGCGCTCGAGGTGGCCGTCTGGGCGGCCGCGCCCGAGGACGGCCGGCTCGAGCCCGCCGCCGAGGCGGTGCTGCGGGGGATCCGGGAGGTCGGGCGGACGCTCGTCCTGGGGCACGGGGAGCCGGTGGGTGAGGTCCATGCGCCGCTCGGGCGCGCGGACGCGGACGTGCAGGTCGGAGGTCGGTGGTGAAGGCGGTCCTGCAGCGGGTGACCCGCGCGTCGGTCACCGTGGACGGGGAGGTGGTGGGCGCGATCGACCGGCCCGGGCTCCTCGCGCTGGTCGGCGCGACGCACGACGACGGCCCCGAGCAGGTCGAGCTCATCGCCCGCAAGATCGCGGACCTGCGGATCCTGCGCGACGAGCGGTCGGTGCTCGACGAGGGCGCGCCCGTGCTGGTGGTCAGCCAGTTCACGCTCTACGCGGACACGCGCAAGGGCCGCCGGCCCTCGTGGAACGGCGCCGCGCCGGGGCCGGTGGCCGAGCCGCTGGTCGCGGCGGTGGTCGACGCGCTGCGGGCGCGCGGCATCGAGGTCGCGACGGGCGTCTTCGGCGCGATGATGCAGGTGGAGCTCGTGAACGACGGTCCGTTCACGATCCTGCTGGAGGCCTGAGCCCCGGCGGCGTGCGGTCAGCCGGCGACCACGTGAGCGCGGGCGTGCCAGCGCTCGAGCAGGTCGGACCGGCCCTCGGCGCGCACCTCCTCGCCCCGGTTCCACAGGCCGAGGTAGAGCTGCGCGGCCGAGCCGCGGAAGACGGCGTCGGGCGGCCCCTGCTCCGGTTCGACGACGGACGCGGGCGTGCCGCGCGTGGTCGTGATGCCGTCGGCGCGCACCTCGACGAGCCACGCCAGGTCGTCGGGGCCGGCGTTGTCGGGCACCACCGCGACGCGGCAGGGCCCCTCCGCGCAGAGGCCGACGAGGCCGAACCCGACGAAGCCGGTGAGCAGCTCGTCGACGCCGTCGACCGCGAGGTCGTGGGGCGGGTCTGCCTCCGCGGCCGTCGGGAACCGGCCGAGCGCGGCCGAGAGCACGTCGACGGCGTGGATCGCGGACTCGTGCGCCTGGCGCCGGGCCCAGAACTCCCGCGGCGGCGGGGCGTCGGCGAGGAAGACCATCGCGTCGACGTCCGGCGCCGCCTCCCGCAGCGCGCCGGCCAGGTCCTCGGCGCCGGCGGCGAACCAGACGAGCAGCGCCTCGGGCGGGACCGTGGCGAGGATCTCCTCCTCGCCGGGGATACGGACGCCGTCGGCCCGGAGGTTGCCCGCCGCCCAGCGGTGCACCTTGCCCAGGTGCGCGATGGCGTCGGCCACGCGCCAGCCGGGGCACGTCGGCACGGGAGCGTCGAGGCCGGCCCGCGCGGCGGAGGTGGCGACGACGTCGGCCGCCGCGTGGAGGGCGGCGAGGTGCGCGGTGAGGGGGAGGGCGGGGCGGGGCCGGGGCGCGACGGTGGCCGGACCGGAGACGTCGATCATGCCGGCCAGCGTGGCACCCGGGTGAGGGCGCGCGTGGGCCCTTGGTCGGGGCGATCTGCGGAAGGCTCGCCGCGCGGGACGCGGCGAACCCTCCGCAGTGTGTGGTCCGGCGTCAGCCGAGGCGGGCGAGCTCGTCCTCCGTGAGCGCCAGGTCGACCGCGCCGAGCGAGTCGAGGATGCTCTCGGGGCGGCTGGCGCCCGGGATCGGGATGACGACGGGCGACTTCGCCAGCTCCCAGGCGAGGGCGACCTGCTGCGGGCTCACGCCCCGGGCCGCGGCGATCTCGCCGAACGCCGCGTGCGCCGTGCCGAGGCCGCCGGCCTTGCTGATGCCGCCGAGCGGGCTCCACGGCAGGAACGCGATGCCGAGCTCGTCGCAGAGCTCGAGCTCGGGCTCGCTGCTGCGGAACGCCGGCGAGAACTGGTTCTGCACGGACACCAGCCGCCCGCCGAGGATCTCCTGCGCCAGCCGGATCTGGTCCGGGTTCGCGTTCGAGATGCCGGCCATGAGGATCTTGCCCTCGTCGAGCAGGTCGCGGATCGCGCCGACGGACTCCTCGTACGGCGTGGGCGGGTCGGGCCGGTGGAACTGGTAGAGGCCGATCGCCTCGACGTCGAGGCGCTGGAGCGACGCCTCGCACGCCTTCTTGAGGTACTCGGCGCCGCCCTGCGTGTACCAGGAGCCGTCGCCGGGCCGGCGGTGCCCGCCCTTGGTGGCGACGAGGACGTCGTCGGGCCCCTTGCCGGCCAGGCGCAGCGCCTTGGCGATGAGGATCTCGTTGTGCCCGACGTCGGTCGGGTCGAGGTGGTAGGAGTCGGCGGTGTCGATGAGGGTCACGCCCGCGTCGAGTGCGGCGTGGATCGTGCGGATCGAGCGGGCCTCGTCCGGCCGGCCCTCGATGGACATCGGCATGCCGCCGAGCCCGATGGCGCTGACGGGACGGTCGCCGATGCGGCGCTGCTGCATGGTGCTCCTCGGGAGGGAGTCGGGTCGGGCGCCGGTCTGGCGCGCACATCGATTCGACACCCGGCGCAGCGCGCGGAGCAACCGGCGACCGGGGAAGATCACCCCATGCGCATCGAGGCGGTCGGCGGGGACATCACCACGGCGCACGTCGACGTCGTCGTGAACGCGGCGAACTCCGCCCTGCTGGGCGGGGGTGGGGTGGAC
>JAEZBT010000136.1 GCA_023426865.1 Actinomycetes bacterium | reverse complement strand
GGCCGGGGCCGAGCAGGCCGGCCGCGCGCTCGGTCAGCGCCAGGACCGCGCCCACGGGGATGCCGCCGCCGAGGCCCTTGGCGAGCGTGACGACGTCGGGCAGGACGCCACCGCCGAGGGTCGGGTCCTGGAAGGCGAACCAGCGTCCGGTCCGCCCGATGCCGGTCTGCACCTCGTCCACGATGAGGAGCGCGCCGACCTCGTCGGCGAGCCGGCGCGCGTGCGCGAGGTAGCCCGGCGGCAGCGGGCGCACACCCGCCTCGCCCTGCACCACCTCGACGACGAGCGCGGCGACGTCGTCGGCGAACGCAGCCTCGAGCGCCGCCGTGTCGCCGAACGGCAGGAACGTCACGTCGCCCGGGAGCGGCTCGAACGGCTCGCGGTAGGCAGCCTTGGACGTGAGAGCGAGGGCGCCCATGGTCCGGCCGTGGAACGAGCCCTCGAGCGCCAGCATGCGCGTGCGGCCGGTGCGCCGGGCCATCTTGAACGCGGCCTCGTTGGCCTCGGTGCCGGAGTTGGCGAAGAAGACCCGCGACGCCGGGCCGCCGCCGGCGAGCGCGATGAGCCGCTCGGCGAGCGCGACCTGCGGCGGGGACGCGAAGAAGTTCGAGACCTGGCCCAGGGTGCCGAGCTGCGCGCTGATCGCGGCCGTCAGGGTCGGGTGGGCGTGGCCGAGGACGTTCACAGCGATGCCGCCGAGCAGGTCGAGGTAGCGCTTGCCGTCCGCGTCCCACACGTAGGGGCCCTCGCCGCGCACCAGCACGGCCTTGGGCGGGCCGAAGGTGTTCATCAGCGCGCGGCCGTACCGTGCCGTCCACTCGGCGCTCGTGCCGGCGAGCTCGCCCGCGGTCAGGGGCTGCAGGCCGCTCACGGCGTGCCCCCCACGCCGGGCCCGGCGGCGGGCCGCACCACCGGGACGGACCCGGTGCGCAGGTCGTCCGGCAGCACCATCGTGCCGACGCCCTTGCTGGTGAAGACCTCGGTCAGCACCGAGTGCGCCTGGCGGCCGTCGACGACGTGTGCCTGCGGCACTCCCCCGCGCACCGCGCGCAGGCACGCCTCCATCTTCGGGACCATGCCCGTCTCCAGCGTCGGCAGCAGCTCCGCCAGCGCCGAGACGCGGATCCGGCGGGCCAGCGACGACCGGTCGGGCCAGCGGGTGTACAGGCCCTCCACGTCCGTGAGGATGATGAGCTTGCGCGCGCCGAGGGCCACGGCCAGCGCCGCCGCCGCGGTGTCCGCGTTGACGTTGAGCACCTGCGTGGCGTCGTCGATGTCCGGGGCGACGGTCGAGACGACGGGGATGCGCCCGGCGTCGAGCAGGTCCCGCACCGCGCGCGGGTCCACCTCGACGACGTCCCCGACGTGCCCGACGTCGACCTGCCGCCCGTCGACGGTCGCGGTCCGGCGGCGCGCGCGGAGCAGGCCGCCGTCCTCGCCCGACATGCCGACGGCGAACGGCCCGTGCGCGTTGATGAGCCCGACGAGCTCGCGCGAGACCTGCCCGGTGAGCACCATCCGGACGACGTCCATGCTCTCGGGCGTCGTCACGCGCAGACCGCCGCGGAACTCGCTGGAGATGCCGAGGCGGGCGAGCATGGTCGAGATCTGCGGACCGCCCCCGTGCACGACGACCGGGTGCAGGCCCACCAGGCGCAGGAACACCATGTCCTCGGCGAAGGCCCGCTTGAGGTCCTCGTCGACCATCGCGTTGCCGCCGTACTTGATGACGAACAGTGCCCCCCGGAACTGCTCGAGCCACGGCAGGGCCTCGATGAGGACGCGCGCCTTCTGCTCCGGGAGGAGGTCGGCCGGGTCGACGTCCGCGAGCGCGTCGGCGACGGCGTCCGCGACGACGTCGGCCACCGCCTCGGCGAGCACGTCGGCGGGGATCTCGGGCGCGGGCTGCGTGGGCCCCGGCTGGTCGTTCATGTCCTGGTCGTTCATGTGGAGTACGCGCTGTTCTCGTGGACGTAGTCGTGCGTCAGGTCGTTGGTCCAGACGGTCGCCTCGGCCGGCCCGGCGTGCAGGTCGACGACGACGTCCACCTCCCGCCGACCCGCCATCCGGACGTGGTCGCGAGGCTCGTGGGCGCCGCCGCCCTTGCACACCAGGACGCCGTTGATGGCGACGTCGACCTCGTCGACGTCGTACGCGGCGACCTCCTCGGGCACCGTGCCGACAGCGGAGAGGATGCGGCCCCAGTTCGGGTCGTTGCCGAACACCGCCGCCTTGAAGAGGTTCGAGCGCGTCACCGTGCGGGCGACCGCCACGGCGGCATCCTCCCCTGTGGCGCCGCGGACGGTCACGGCGATGTCGTGGGTCGCACCCTCGGCGTCGGCGACCAGCGCGCGGGCGAGCGAGGCGCATGCCTGCGTGAGCGCCTCGGTGAGCGCCGGCAGGTCGGCCGGGACGCCGCTCGCGCCGGAGGCCATGAGGACCACCGTGTCGTTCGTCGACATGCAGCCGTCGGAGTCGACCCGGTCGAACGTGACGCGCGTGGCCCGCCGCAGCGCCGCCTGCGCGTCCGCGGGGTCCACGACGGCGTCGGTGGTCAGCACGCAGAGCATCGTGGCCAGGCCGGGCGCGAGCATGCCGGCGCCCTTGGCCATGCCGCCGACCGACCAGCCGTCCGCGGCCACGACCACCGTCTTGGGCACGGTGTCGGTGGTCATGATGGCGCGCGCCGCGTCGGGGCCGCCGTCGGCCGCGAGCGCCGCGGCGGCGGCCTGGACGCCGACGAGCAGCCGGTCCATCGGCAGCCGCTCGCCGATGAGGCCGGTGGAGCACACGACGACGTCGCCGGCCGAGCACTCCAGCACGGCTGCGACATGCTCGGCCGTCCGGTGCGTGTCCTGGAAACCGGGCGCCCCGGTGCACGCGTTCGCGCCGCCGGCGTTGAGCACGACACCGTGCGCGACGCCGTCGGACACCACCTGGCGCGACCACTGGACGGGCGCCGCCTGGACGCGGTTGCTGGTGAAGACGCCCGCCACGACCTGCTGCGGCCCGTCGTTGACCACGAGGGCCACGTCCGGCGCGCCGCTGGTGCGGATGCCGGCGGCGACCCCGGCCGCCCGGAAGCCCGCGGGGGCGGTGACGCTCACGGGGCGACCGCCGTCGTCGTGAGGCCGGCCGTCTCCGGCAGGCCGAGGGCGAGGTTCATCGACTGCACGGCGGCTCCCGCTGTTCCCTTGACGAGGTTGTCGAGTGCGCAGATCGTCACGACCCGGCCGGCACGGGCGTCCACGGCCACCTGGACCAGGGCCGTGTTCGCCCCGACGGTCGCGGCGGTGGCCGGCCACTGGCCCTCGGGGAGCAGCTCCACGAACGGCTCGTCGGCGTAGGCCCGGGTCCACGCCTCGCGCACGGCGGCCGGGTCGACGCCCGGGACCAGCGGTGCCGTCGTCGTCGCAAGGATGCCCCGCGACATCGGGACGAGGATCGGCGTGAACGAGACACGCACCCGCTCCGCACCGGCGGCGTGCAGGTTCTGCTCGATCTCCGGGATGTGCCGGTGCGTCCCGCCGACGGCGTACGGCGCGGCCGAGCCGAGGGCCTCGCTCGCGAGCAGGTGCGGCTTGGCGGCCTTGCCGGCGCCGGAGTAGCCGTTCGCGAGGACCGCGACGAGGTCCGCCGCGTCGACGACGCCCGCCGCCACGCCCGGCTGGACGCCCAGGGTCACCGCGGTGACGTTGCAGCCCGGCACGGCGACGCGGCGCGTCCCGCGCAGCGCCTCGCGCTGGCGGCCGCCGGGGACGATCAGCTCCGGCATCCCGTACGGCCACGTCCCCGCGTGGGGCGAGCCGTAGAACGCCTCCCACGCGGCGGCGTCGGCGAGCCTGTGGTCGGCCCCGCAGTCGAGGACGAGCACGTCGTCGCCGAGCCGGGCCGCGATCGCCCCGGACGCGCCGTGCGGCAGGGCCAGCACGACGACGTCGTGCCCGGCGAGCGTGTCCGCGGTCGTCTCGACGAGGACCCGGTCCGCGAGGGTGCGCAGGTGCGGTTGGTGGCGCCCGAGGGGGTCGCCGGCGCTGGCGTTCGCGGTCACCGCGCCGATCTCGACGTCGGGGTGGCCCGCGAGCAGGCGGAGCACCTCACCGCCTGCGTAGCCACTCGCCCCTGCCACCGCCACCCGTACCGTCACGTGCATGACTATACAGAAGACTGCATACCCTCGCCGCCATTTGCTCGGGACGCGCGCGGCGAGCGGGACCGGGACGGCCCCGCCCGCCGTACGTCAGCGCGCGGCGTCCGTCAGAGCCCGGCCACCGTGTCCGCCAGCACCTGGACGTAGTCCTCCAGACCCCACGTGAGGGACAGCGCCGTCGGCGGCGAGACGGAGGCGACGAACGCCTGCCCGACCACCCCGGCGACCGCGCCCTGCTGCACCTGCGGCATCGTCCCGGCCGCCGCGGAGGAGAGGAAGGCGTCGAGCGCCTCAGGGGTGTCCGCGTACGCCACGACGACATCGCTGCTCAGCTCGTCGAGGCGCTCGTGGCTGAGCGTGAAGTGGAACGTCGACTCACCGGTGTCGAGGTCGGTCACGCTCGGCGCCGTCACGAGGCCGAGGTCCTGCGTGAACTCCACGCGCGGGTCGGCCGGCGTGTAGACGTAGAAGGTGTCGCCCGTGTCCCACACCTGGGCGACCGTGACGCCCTCGAGCTCGGGGTGCGCGGCGGCGGCCTCGGCGACCGCGGCGTCGATCTCGTCCAGCACCTCGCCCGCGCGGTCGGCGCGCCCCAGCGCCTCCCCCGCGATCGTCACGACGTCGCGCCACGGCGTCGCCCAGGGCTGGTCCGGGTAGGCCACCGTCGGTGCGATCGCACTGAGCAGCTCGTACTCCTCGGCGGTCAGGCCCGAGTAGTGGGCCAGGATCAGGTCCGGCTCGGCGGCCGCGATCGCGTCGATCGGCGCCTCCGCAGAGTCCGGCAGGACGGTCGGCGTCGGCGCGCCGAGCGCGTCGAGCTCCTCGGCGATCCACGGCAGGACGCCGTTCTCGTCACCGCCGTAGCCCTGGAACGGGATGGCCACGGGCACGACGCCGAGCGCGAGCGCCGCGTCCGCGCCGGCCCAGCCCCACGTGACGACGCGCTGCGGCTCGGACTCGATCGTCGTCTCGCCGAAGGCGTGCTCGATCGTCACGGGGAACGCGGCGTCGTCCTCCCCGGAGGCGGCGTCGGTGCTGGGGGCCGCCTCGCCCGGGTCGTCCGAGGCGGCGGCTGAGCAGCCCGCCAGCGCGAGAACGGCGATGGAGGTGGCGGCGACGGCCGCACGCAGATGGCGCATGGTGACCCTTCGGAGGCCGGACGGTCCGGCTGGGTGATTAGGTGAGGCTTACCTTACTCGGCCGGACGATCTGTGACGGCCCTGCCCACCGTGCGGACCGGAGGCGCCGCACGCGCCGTCAGGCACCCAGCGCCGTCGCCTCCGGCCCCGCCGAGGTCCGGCTGCGGGGCACGATCATCGGCGCCCCCGTGACCGGGTCGGGCACCACGAGCGCGTCGAGACGGAACGCCGCGCGCAGGACCTCGGGCGTGATGACCGCGGCGGGCGAGCCCTGGGCGAGCACGGCGCCGTCGGCCATGACCACGAGGTGGTCGGCGTAGCGCGCCGCGAGGTTCAGGTCGTGCAGCACCATGACGATCGTGGTCCCCCGGCCCCGGTTGAGGTCGCGGAGCAGGTCGAGCACCTCGAGCTGGTGGGTGAGGTCGAGGAACGTCGTCGGCTCGTCCAGCAGCAGGACGTCGGGATCCTGCGCCAGGGCCATCGCGATCCACACCCGCTGCCGCTGGCCGCCCGACAGCTCGTCGACGTGCCGGTCCGCGAGGTCGGTCGTCGCGGTCGCCGCGAGTGCCTGCGCGACGACCTCGTCGTCGCGGGAGCTCCAACGCTCGAGCCAGCCGTGGTGCGGGTGCCGGCCGCGGCCGACGAGGTCCGCGACGCTCAGGCCGTCCGGTGCGACCGGGTCCTGCGGCAGCATCCCGACCAACCGCGCGAAGGCCCGCGACGGCACGCCGGCGACGTCCGCGCCGTCGAGCAGCACGGCCCCACCCAGCGGCCGGAGCGCCCGCGCCAACGTCTTGAGCAGCGTCGACTTGCCGCACGCGTTCGCCCCCACGACCACGGTCACCGCGCGCCGGGGCACGGCCAGGTCCAGGCCGTCGACGACGACCCGGCCCGCGTAGCCGGCGCGCAGGTCATGGGCCTCCAGGCCGGGGGCGCGATGGGTCGGTCCGCTGGTCATGAACGCACTCCTCGAGCGAGCAACCAGAGCAGGTAGGGGGCGCCGACCGCGCCGGTGACGACGCCCGTCGGCAGGGTGACGCCGGGCAGGGCGTGCTGGGCGACCAGGTCCGCGGCGAGCACGAGCACCGCGCCGACGGCGCCGACCGCCGGCAGTGCCGGCG
>JAEZBT010000130.1 GCA_023426865.1 Actinomycetes bacterium | reverse complement strand
AGGTCGGCGAACCGGTTCACCTCGTCCTGCGTCACCTCACGCCAGGACGACGGGCCGAAGGTCGTCCCGACGGCGGCGGGCAGGTCGGCGAGGGGGATGTCGGCACGGGCCGGGGCGGTCGTCATCGTCGGTCTCTCTCTGTCGGGTGGCAAGCGGTCTGGGGTCAGCCGTCGACGCGGACGACGACCGCGCCGGCGGAGTCCCCGGCGGCGCAGCCGGTGAACAGGCCGAGGCCGCCGCCGCGCGCGTGCAGGGCGTGGATGAGCTCGGTGATCGCGCGGGCGCCCGTCGGGCCCTGCGGGTGGCCGTACACGAGCGAGGACCCGTAGGGGTTCATCCGCTCGAGCGGGTAGCCGGTCTGGTCGGCGAACCACAGGTCGTTGACGGCGAACGGGTTGTGCGTGGTCACGACGTCGACGTCGCCGATGTCGACGCCGGCGTCGGCCAGCGCGCGGCGGGCCGCCGCCACCGGCGCCTTGGGCATGTACGCGGGCGCCGCGCGGCCGAAGCCCGTGGCCAGCACCTGCGCCGTCACCCCGCCCCGGCCCAGCTCCCGGGCCCGGCCCTCGTTCGTCACGACGACGCCGGCACACCCGTCCGCGGGGTGCGTCTGGGCGCCGTAGGTGACGACTCCCCCGGGCTTGACGGGCGACAGCCGCGCGAGGCCCTCCGCCGTCGTCGGGAAGACGCCGTGGTCGGCCTCGAGCCAGTCCTCGCCCTTCCGGCGCGGGATGCGCACCGGGACCATGTACTCGCGCTGGACCGCCCGGTCGTCGGCGAGCGAGGTCAGGTACTGCTCGTACCGCATCAGGGCGACGTCGTCGACCTGCTGGCGGCTGTACCCGCCGTCGGCCGCGGTGTTCTCGGCCGTGTCGTTCATGCTCTGGCCGGTCGTGGGGTCGAGCTTCATCGGGTCGAGCACCCAGTGCTCGGCGACCGGCGCACCGCCCGCCCCCTGCGCGCTGCTCCACAGCATGAGCGGACCGTTGCTGGTCCGGTCGGTGATGACGCCGATCGTCGTGTCGTGCGCCCCGAGCTCGACCTGCGTGGCGAGGTGCTCGACGACGACCGCCGACGTCGCGCAGGCCCGGGACAGCCACGGTCCGCCGTGGTCGCCGGCGCCGAGCCGGCGCGAGATGCCGGTGACGCCGTAGAAGCCGTACTGCTGCGGCACCGTGCAGCCCAGCGTCCACTGCGTGATCTCCTCGGGCGGCAGGCCGCGGTCGGCGAGCGCGCGGCCGGTCACGTCCACGGCCATGTCGAGGCTGTTGAGCTCGGCGAGCGGGCCCTGCCACTTCGCGAACGGGGAGGTCCAGCTCATGCCGAACGGGACGTACGCCTGGGTGAACCTCATCGCTGCACTCCCTGCTGGGGCTCGGTCGTCCCAGGCGTCGTCGCCTCGGGGTCGGTGGTCAGGAGCTCGCGCGCCTGCGCCCGCAGCGAGCGCATGTTGAGCTTGCCGCTGGGGCTGCGTTCGAGGCGGTCGACGAGCAGCACGCGGCGGGGCTTCTTGTAGCCGGCGAGGTGCCGGGCGACCTCGGCGCGGACGTCGTCGGCGGTGAGCGTCGAGCCGGGCACGGTGACGACCATCGCGGCGACGATCTCGCCCCAGCGGTCGTCGGGCAGCCCGAGCACGACGGCGTCGGTGACGTCCGGCATCGCGAGGATGACCTCCTCGACCTCGGCCGGGTAGACCTTCTCCCCGCCCGTGTTCACGACGCCGGACCCCCGGCCGAGCAGCTCGACGTAGCCGTCGCCGAGCACGCGCACGTAGTCGCCGGGCATGCAGTGCCGCACGCCGCGGATGGTCGGGTAGGCCAGCTCGGTGCGCTCCGGGTCGCCGTGGTAGCCGAGCGGCATCAGGCCGCGGTAGGCGAGCGTGCCGGTGGCGCCGACGACGTCCTGCACCTCGACCAGGTCCGCGTCGAGGACGACGGTGCCCGGGGCCAGCCGCGGCCGGCACGGCAGGTCACCCGGCCCACGCACGACGCCGTACGCGAACGGCCCGCCCTCGCTCGCGCCGACGATGTCGATGAGCGTCGCGCCGGGGGCGCGTGCGAGCAGCCGCGCCTTGAGGTCGTCCGACCAGGCCATCCCCGAGCTCAGCATCGTGCCCAGGCTGGAGACGTCCAGGTCCGCGCCCTCGGGCGACTCGAGCGCCTCGACCAGCGGCCCGACGACGGCGTTGCCCGCCACGATGAGCCGGGTCACCCGGCGCTCGGCGATCGCCCGCAGCGCGGCCCACGGGTCCAGGCTCGGCGAGGACAGGAAGACGACGCAGCCGCCGAGCACCATCGCGTTCATGACGTTGAACAACGCGGTCGCGTGCATCATCGGCGTCAGCGGCAGGCACACGGTGGCGGGCAGGTCGTCACGCGCGGCGATGCGCGTGACGTCGTCGAGCGTGGCCGGCGGGTCGACGGGCAGCGAGCCGTAGATCGAGAACTGCTGGCTGTCGAAGAGGTTCCCGTGGGTCCACACGACGGCCTTCGGGCGACCGGTGGTGCCACCGGTGAACATGAAGATCTTGTGCTCCGGCGAGAGCTCGCGCGGCGGCAGCGGCGACGCGGTCAGCGCGCCCGCGAACGGCAGGCCGGGCTCGAGCGGGCCGTCGCCGTCCGGGACGGCGAGCACGAGCCCCGGCAGCTCGATGCGGCGCGCCGCGTCGGTGACCGCGGCCCGCAGGCTCGTCGGGAAGACGAGCGCCTGGGGCCGCGCCACGTCCAGCAGCTCGGCGAGCTCGGCGCCGCCGTAGCGGAAGTTGATGTTGACCGGGATCGCGCCGATCTTGTACGCCGCGTACAGCGTCGTCAGGTACTCGACGCGGTTGTACATGAAGATCGCGACCGTGGAGTCCGGGCCGATCCCCTGCTCGACGAACGTCGTCGCGAGGCGCGCGGCGGCGTCCTCGAACTCGCGGTAGCTGAGCACCCGGCCCTCGGCGACGACCGCGGGACGGTCCGGCACAGCTCGTGCGACGGCGTCCCACACGGAGGCGTAGTTGGCCCTGCTCAGGTCGCCGACCGGTGCCGCCGCGGCGGGTGCCGTGGGGGCGGGTGCGTCGGTCACCGCTCACCTCCTCGTGACGCGGCCACGTCGTCGTGGCCGGCGGGGCGGGCCACCGGCCCGTCGGACGCATCGTGCGCCGAAAACCCGGCAAACGTCAAGCAAAACCGTGACGATCGTCAGGAAGACGTAGAACGTCAGGCGGCGTGCGTCGGCGCGAGGCGGCGGGCCAGCTCGGCCCGCGCGGGGCGCGCGAGCGCGTCGTGCAGCCTGCGGAACAGGCGCACCGAGTCCCCCGACGGCCAGTCGTCGTCGAGGTGCTCGGCCGGGAGCCGCGGCACGGCCCGCAGCAGCGCGAGCCAGTCCGCCACCAGCGCCGTCAGGTCGCACA
>JAEZBT010000349.1 GCA_023426865.1 Actinomycetes bacterium | reverse complement strand
GGGATGGCGCGCACGCTCGTGGAACGCAACTTCGTGTCGTTCCGGCGCACCTGGACGATCATCGTCTCCGGCTTCTTCGAGCCCGTCTTCTTCCTCTTCGCGATGGGCGTGGGCATCGGGTCGATGGTCGGTGACGTCGAGCTGCCCGGCGGCGCCACCGTGCCGTACCTGGCGTTCGTGGCGCCGGCCCTGCTGGCGTCGTCGGCGATGAACGGCGCGGTCTTCGACTCCACGACGAATGTGTTCTTCAAGCTCAAGTACGCCAAGCTCTACGACTCGGTGCTCGCCACGCCGCTCGGCCCGCGCGACGTGGCCGTCGGGGAGATCTCCTGGGCACTGCTGCGCGGCCTGGTGTACTCCGGCGCGTTCCTGCTCGTGGCGTGGCTGGCGGGGGCGGTCGAGAGCCTGTGGGCGCTCGCCGCGGTCCCGGCGGCGACCCTCATCGGCTGGGCGTTCGCGTCGGTGGGCATGGCCTCGGCGACGTACATGCGCACGTGGGCGGACTTCGACTACATCCAGCTCGCGATCATGCCCATGTTCCTGTTCTCGGCGACCTTCTTCCCGCTGACGACGTACCCGCAGGCCTTGCAGTGGGTGGTGCAGGCGACGCCGCTCTACCACGGGGTGGCGATGACCCGGGAGCTCATGCTCGACGACGTCTCCGTCGCCATGGTCGGACACGTGGCCTACCTCGTCGCGATGGGCCTGGTGGGCACCGTGTGGACCGCAGGGCGGATCGAGCGCCTGCTGCTCAAGTAGGCGTCCGGCCGGGGTAGCGGCGCGCCGATGCGCGCCGGGCGTGTCGCGCGCCGTCGAACAGGTGTTCGGCTAGGCTGTCCACACGAGCTGCGGCGGCGCCGGTGTGCACCGTCTCGGCGGGCCGACGCCGGACGTGTCGGAGGTGGCCCGTAGCGTCGCACGTACTCCATAGACGAACGACAGGGCCCCCGGCCCCCGGACACACGAGGTGTTCCATGCCTGCTCCCGCAGACCGCACGAAGGCGCTCGAGGCTGCGCTCAGCCAGATCGACCGCCAGTTCGGCAAGGGCTCGATCATGCGCCTCGGCGACGAGAGCCGCGCGCCCGTCGAGGTGATCCCGACCGGGTCGATCGCGCTCGACGTCGCACTCGGCATCGGCGGCCTCCCGCGCGGCCGGGTCGTCGAGATCTACGGCCCGGAGTCGAGCGGCAAGACGACCGTCGCGCTGCATGCCGTGGCCAACGCCCAGAAGGCGGGCGGCATCGCCGCGTTCATCGACGCCGAGCACGCGCTCGACCCGGAGTACGCGAAGAAGCTGGGCGTCGACACCGACGCACTCCTGGTCTCGCAGCCGGACACGGGTGAGCAGGCGCTCGAGATCATGGACATGCTGATCCGCTCCGGCGCGATCGACATCATCGTCATCGACTCCGTCGCCGCGCTCGTTCCCAAGGCGGAGATCGAGGGCGAGATGGGGGACAGTCACGTCGGTCTCCAGGCCCGCCTCATGTCGCAGGCGCTGCGCAAGATCACGGGCGCCCTCAGCGCCTCGGGTACCACGGCGATCTTCATCAACCAGCTCCGCGAGAAGATCGGCGTCTTCTTCGGCTCGCCGGAGACCACGACCGGCGGCAAGGCGCTGAAGTTCTACGCCTCGGTGCGCATGGACATCCGCCGTATCGAGACCCTCAAGGAGGGCACCGAGGCGGTCGGGAACCGCACCCGCGTCAAGGTCGTCAAGAACAAGCTCGCGCCGCCCTTCAAGCAGGCGGAGTTCGACATCCTCTACGGCGTCGGTATCTCGCGCGAGGGCGGCCTGATCGACCTCGGCGTCGAGCACGGCCTGGTGCGCAAGTCGGGCTCGTGGTTCACGTACGAGGGTGACCAGCTCGGCCAGGGCAAGGAGAACGCGCGCGGCTTCCTGCGTGATAACCCCGACCTGGCCGACGAGATCGAGAAGAAGATCAAGGAGAAGCTGGGCGTGGGGGCCCGGATGGACGCCCCTGCCGACCCGGCTCCGTCCGTCGACTTCTGAGGCCGATCCTGACCGCACGTCCGCGCCGACCCCGGGCGCCGGCCCACGAGCCGCCGGCGACCGGGTCGGCCGCTGCCGACCGCGAACCGGACCCCGAGTCCGTCGCCCGCGCGGTCGCGTTGCGCCTCCTCACCGGCGCCCCCCGGAGCCGGCAACAGCTCGCCGACGCCATGGCCAGGCGGGACGTCCCCGAGGACGTCGCCGAGCGCGTCCTCGACCGGTTCACCGAGGTCGGGCTGATCGACGACGCCGAGTACGCACGCATGCTCGTGCGCTCCCGACAGGAGTCCCGGGGCCTCGCGCGGCGCGCCCTGGCCGTCGAGCTGCGCCGCAAGGGCATCGACGGCGACCTCGCGGCCGAGGCGCTCACCCAGGTGGACGACGCGTCGGAGGAGGCGAGCGCCCGCGAGCTGCTGCGACGGCGATGGCGAGCGGGTGTCGATCCGGACGTCCAGGCACGTCGCCTGCTCGGGATGCTCGCACGCAAGGGGTACCCGTCCGGCCTGTCGCGCCGCCTGGTGGCCGAGATGCGCGACGATAGAGGCTGGTCGGACGGCGCCGAGGCGGACGAGTAGGCCGCCGAAGAGAGGAGCCTCGCAGTGGACTGGGGCGAGGTCGGATTCCTGGTAGCGCTCCTGGGTGCGTGCCTTGTCGCGTTGATCCTCGTGCTGCTCGCGCGGCGCGAGGCGGAGGCCACCCGGAAGCAGGCGCACGAGGACACCGCGAGCATCAAGTCGGAGGCCCGGGCGATGCTGGCCGACGCGCAGCGACGGGAGGAGCACGTCGCGCGTCGGGAGCAGGAGGTCGCCGCCGAGTGGCGCCAGGCGCGTGAGCTCACCGAGCAGGCGGAGGCGAAGGCGCACCAGGTCGAGCTGCGCGCCCAGCAGGCCGAGGCGGACCGGCGCGCGGCCCGCGACGCGCTCGCGGCCGCACGCGAGGAGGCAGGAGAGCTCCTGCAGATCGCCTCCGGGCTCACGCCCGACGAGGCCCGCGCACAGCAGCTGGTCCTCGTGCGCGAGGAGGCCGAGCGCGAGGCCGCGGCGCTCGTCCGCCGCGTCGAGGCCAAGGCGCGCCGCACCGCCGAGGGGCGTGCCCGCCACATCGTCGCGAGCGCCGTGCACCGGATCGCAGGGCCGACGAGCAGCCAGAGCGTCGTGACGGTGGTCCCGCTGCCGGCCGATGAGATGAAGGGCCGCATCATCGGCAAGGAGGGCCGGAACATCCGCGCCTTCGAGGCGCTGACCGGCGTGAACGTCATCATCGACGACAGCTCGGACCAGGTCACGCTGTCCAGCTTCGACGCCGAGCGGCGCGAGGTCGCCGCCGTCACCCTCGAGACGCTCATCGCCGACGGCCGGATCCACCCGCAGCGCATCGAGATCGCGTATGCCGAGGCCCTGGCCGGCGCCCGGGACCGGGCGGTCGCGGCCGGCCACGAGGCGGCGGAGCGCGCCGGCGTCGTCGGGCTCCACCCGGAGGTCATCGAGACGCTCGGCCGGCTGCGCCTGCGGGTCAGCTACGGCCAGAACGTCCTCGCCCACCTCGTCGAGACCGCGCAGATCGCCGCGGCCATGGCGGCGGAGATCGGGGCCGACGTCGCCACCGCGCGGCGCGCGGCCTTCCTGCACGACCTCGGCAAGGCCACATCCGCCGAGCGACCCGGCACCCACGCAGCGATCGGCGCCGAGCTGCTGCGGCGGTTCGGCGAGCCCGAGGTGGTCGTCAACGCCGTCGCGGCGCACCACGACGAGGTACCGCTGGAGTCCGTCGAGGCCGTGATCGTCCAGGCGGCGGACGCCGTCTCCGCGTCCCGACCGGGCGCGCGCCGCGAGGAGCTCGACCAGTTCGTCGAGCGGATGACCACGCTGGAGTCCCTCGTGGCGTCGCACCCGGGCGTCCGGCGCGCGGTGGCCATGGCGGCAGGGCGCGAGGTCCGCGTCGTCGTCGAGCCGGAGATCGTGGCCGATGCCGCCCTGCCGGACCTGGCGAGCGCCATCGCGCACCAGATCGAGTCCGACCTCACCTACCCGGGCGAGATCACGGTCACCGTGGTGCGCGAGCTGCGGGCCTCCGCGACGGCGGGCTAGCCTCCCGCCGCCCGGTGCGCCGCGGCGTCGGGGCCCCCGCCGTCAGGGACGCTCGCGCCGGACCGCCCGGAACCGGCCCGGTCCCGTCGTCCCGCCCGCGGTGCCGAGGCCGGCGGTGGAAGCGGCGTCCACCCCCGTGGGTCCGCCCGCCACGCCGGCGCGGGCCACCGTCCGGCGGCTCAGCCACCGAGCGAACGCGGAGAGGCTGAGGTTCACCGCGAGGTACGTCCCCGCACCCACGACGAAGAGCGCGACGAAGTACCTGTTGCCGAAGTACTGGCCGTTGTTCTGGATCGACTTGAGCAGCTCGGGGTAGCTCACGATGAACCCGAGCGAGGAGTCCTTGAGCAGAACCACGAGCTGAGCGATGAGGCTGGGCAGCATCATCCGCACGGCCTGCGGCAGGAGCACGTCGCGCATCGCCTGCCACCGGGTCAGCCCGACGGCGTAGGCGGCCTCGGCCTGGCCCTTCGGCAGGGCCGCGAGGCCGGCCCTCAGGATCTCGGCGAAGATCGCCATGTTGTAGACCACCAGGCCGAACACGACGCCGCCGAACGGGTCCATGCCCAGCGCCAGCGTGCCGAACAGCATCATCAGGAGCACCGGAAGCCCACGGAACAGCTCGACCACCGCGACCGCGGGCAGGCGCAGCCAGGTCCACCGCGTCGTGCGCCACAGTGCGAGCACCAGGCCCAGCACGAGGGCCAGGGGAGCGGCCACGGCGGCGGCACGCAGCGTCGCCCCGAGCCCACGCACGACGATCGAGGTCCAGACGTCCGCCGCCGTCTGGTTCTTGGGTGGGTCGTACAGGACGTCCCAGTGGTCGGCGTCGAAGACACCCCGCCCGGCCGCGTACCGCAGGGCGAAGAAGGCGAGCGCGAGCACGACGAGTGCGCCGGCCACCGAGCCGATCCGTTCCCGGCGCCGCGTGACCGGCCCGGGGACGTCGTAGAGGACCGACGTCATCGCGCGAACGCCACCTTCCGCTCCAGGGCCGTGGCCAGCAGACCCGCCGGGATCGTGATGACGAGGTAGCAGACGGCGACTCCGACGAGGACCCACGGGTCACCGGCGTTGGCCGTCGACAGCCGCCGTCCGGTCCCGACCAGCTCGACCACCGCGAAGCCGGCGGCCACCGAGGTGTTCTTCGTCAGGGCGATGAGCACGTTGATCAGCGGCGGGACGGTCGAGCGCATCGCCTGCGGGACGACCACCTCGCGCAGGCTCTGGCCGAACGTCAGGCCGATGGACCGCGCCGCCTCGGCCTGCCCGACGCCGACGCCGTTGATGCCCGAGCGCACGGCCTCCGCGACGAAGGCGGACGTGTAGAGGCCCAGGCACGCGACCGCCGTCCAGAAGCCGAGGGGCGGCAGGATCCCGAACTGCGGCGCCACGAGCACCATGAAGAAGAAGACCAGGGTCAGCGGTGTGTTGCGGAGCACCTCCACGTACAGCGCCGCGACGGCGCGCAGGGAGCGCAGGGGCGCCACGCGGAGCGCGGCCATCACCAGGCCCAGGACCAGCGCGGCGGCCGCGGAGTAGGCGGTGAGCCGGAGCGTGACGGCGAACCCGTCGAGGTACGTCGACGCGTTGTCGACGATCACGTCCACGCCGGGGTCCTCCCTTCGTTCGACGGGCGCGGCAGGCCGGTGCCGCGCCCGGCCTGGCGCTCGGTGGAGCGGGGGGTCGCCCCGGGCCCCCCCCCCCCCCGGGGGGCGGGG
>JAEZBT010000075.1 GCA_023426865.1 Actinomycetes bacterium | reverse complement strand
GCCGGGGGAGGCGTGGCGACACCCGGCGCATCCGGGGTGCCGGGGCGCTGCACGGTCCCCTCGGCCGCGGGGCGCAGGACGCCGAGCAGCCGGCGCATGTCCGCCAGCGCCGCCCGGCCCGTCTCGGCGATGGTCGTCAGGGAGCGCGTGGCGGCGGCGGGGTCGGCCTGCGCGGCGTACCGGCCGCCGTCGGCCTGGGCGATGATCACCGACAGGGAGTGGGCGACGATGTCGTGCATCTCGCGGGCGATGCGGGCCCGCTCGGCCGCCGTGGCGATCTGCGCCTGCTGGTCGCGCTCGACCTCGAGGCGCTGCGCGCGGTCCACGAGGGCGTCGATCGTCACCCGCCGCGAACGCCGGACGAGCGCGACCGCGAAGACCGTGACGCACATGAGCGCCGCGATGAAGCCCAGGAAGGTCGCGTCGGCGGTGGTCGAGCCGTCGAGCAGGACGACGAGCGCGAAGACGCCGCAGCCGACGATGCTCGACGCGGCCGCCGTCCGGTACGCCCACTGTGGGCCGTGCACCGTGACGGCGTAGAGCGAGACCAGCACGAAGAGGTCGGCCGGCACGATGAGCGGGATCCCGACGGCCAGGTGCGCCAGCGCGAGCGCGAAGACCGCGATCGCCGACCCCGTGGGCCGCACGCGGCGCCACGCGAGCGGCACCGTCATCGCGAGCGACCACAGCTGCAGGCCGGAGCGGGGCCCGAACCCGAAGAGGCCGGAGGCGATGGGCACGGCCAGCAGGCCCATGAAGAAGGCGCCGGTGGCGTCGACGGCCAGGCGGTGGGTGGTGTCCCACGCCGCGACCCGTTCCCACCAGCGCACCCGACAAGCCTAGGGGCGGGCCCGGCCCCCGCCGTCCCACCGCGGGGCGACCCTGCCCGACCACTGGTCCGTCCGTGGGACGAGTCACGCACGCGCCACGGGCGCTCCGGCCGCGCCTGGCCCGGTCGCTGGACCGCTGTGGCAGCATGTGCGCATGACGCGCGTCCTGTTGGCCGAGGATGACCCGGCCATTGCCGAACCGTTGGCGCGGGCTCTGGGACGTGAGGGGTACGACGTCGTCGTGCAAGGCACCGGTCAAGGCGCGATCGACAACGTCCCCTCGGCCGATCTGCTGATCCTCGACCTGGGCCTGCCGGACATGGACGGCCTGGACGTCGCGCGCTGGGTGCGCGGCCGGGGCCTGGCGACGCCCGTCCTCGTCCTCACCGCCCGCGCGGACGAGGTGGACCTCGTCGTCGGGCTGGACGCCGGCGCCGACGACTACGTCACCAAGCCGTTCCGCCTCGCGGAGCTGCTGGCCCGCGTCCGGGCCCTGCTGCGCCGAACCCAGGCCGACGGTGTGGACGACGAGGAGCTCACCGCGAGGGACGTCCGGATGGACCTCGCGGCCCACCGGGCCTTCCAGGGCGAGCGCGAGCTGCACCTGACCGCCAAGGAGTTCGAGCTGCTGCGGGTGCTCGTGCGCGACGCCGGCTCGGTGGTCTCGCGCGAGCAGCTCATGCGCGAGGTCTGGGACTCCGACCCGACGGGCTCGACCAAGACCCTGGACATGCACGTGTCGTGGCTGCGCCGCAAGCTCGGCGACGACGCGAACGACCCGCGCTACATCTCGACGGTCCGGGGCATGGGCTTCCGGTTCGAGTCCGGGCCCCGCTGAGCCCGCGCGGGTCCTGACGTGCGCCGCCGCGTGCTCCAGGCGACCATCGCGGCGGTCACCGTCGCGGTGGTCCTGCTCGGCATCCCGCTGGCGTTCTACGGTGCGCGCCTCATCCGCGACACCGAGCTGCGCAACCTCGAGGACGACGCCGCCGCGCTCGCCCGCCAGGTGGACGCACGCATCGCCGTCGGGCGTCCGCTCACGGAGGAGATGCTCGAGCCGTACCTCGGCCGCGGCGACGGGGACATCTCCGCGTCGGCGTCCGTGGTGGCGCCCGACGGGACGCGCATCCAGGGCGGCGACCCGGTCGAGGGCCAGGCGTACACCCACATCCCGCCGACGGACTCCGGGGCGGTCGTCGTCCTGTCGATCTCCTACTGGGACGTGGTGTGGCGCACGGTGCGGATCGCGGCGCTCGTCGTGGTCGCCGCGACCGTGGCGTTCGGGGCGGGCATCGCGATGGCGCTGTGGCAGGCGCGCCGGCTCGCGGCGCCGCTCGTCTACCTCGCCGCGAGCGCCGAGCAGCTCGGCTCGGGCCAGGTGCGCCCGCGCCTGGAGCCGTCGGGCGTCGAGGAGATCGACCTCGTCGCGGCTGAGCTCGTGCGCAGCGCTGACCGCCTCGCGGGCCGCCTGGCGGCCGAGCGGCAGTTCGCCGCCGACGCGTCCCACCAGCTCCGCACGCCGCTGACGGCCCTGTCGATGCGCCTCGAGGAGATCATGCTGGCCTCCGAGAGCGACGAGGTGCGCGAGGAGGCCCGCATCTCGCTCGAGCAGATCGAGCGGCTGGTCACCGTCGTCGACGACCTGCTCACGCGCTCGCGGCGCGCGCAGGGCGGCACGACCGAGGCCGTGCACCTCGCCACGGTGTTCGGCCAGCAGCGCGAGGAATGGGCCCCCTCGTTCGCGCGCGCCGGCCGCACGCTCGTCGTCGAGCCCGCTGAGGGGGTCTCCGTCCTGGCGACCCCCGGCGCCCTCTCCCAGGTGCTCGCGACGCTCATCGAGAACTCCCTCAAGCACGGCGGCGGCACGACGACCGTGCGCTCGCGGCCGTCCGGGCCGGGCGGAGCGGTGGTCATCGAGGTGACCGACGAGGGGGTGGGCGTGGCCGACGACGTCGCGCCCCGGATCTTCGAGCGCGACGTCAGCGCCGGCGGCGGCACGGGCCTGGGCCTGGCGCTGGCGCGCGACCTCGTCGCGGCCGACGGCGGACGGCTGGAGCTCGCGCAGCGGCGGCCGCCCGTCTTCGCGGTGTTCCTGTCCGGCGTGCCCAAGGCGCTGGACCCCGACGTCGTGCTGCCCCGGGGCTCGCTGGTGTCACCCCAGGCGCGACGCCGTCGCCGTCGGCCCCGGCGCTGAGGCCGCCGACGCACCCCCGTCGCCACGCGCGTCCCCGGGCGCCCAGGGGCCACCCGCACCGGTGAAGACGAAGGACCGGTAGGCGAGGTAGCGGAACGCGGTCCCGAGCGCGAGGCCGACCACGTTCGCGGCGATGTTGTCGGCGAGCGGCGACGTCAGGTCGAGGACGTAGTGCGAGAAGGCCAGGCACCCGACGGCGATCGCCATCCCGACGACGTTCGCCACGGCGTAGGCGACGAACTCGCGGCGGCGGTTGTTCGTCCGACGAGCGGCGAAGGTCCAGTAGCGGTTGCCCAGCCAGGCCACGACCGTGGCGACGGCGACCGAGACGACCTTCGCCGTCAGCGGCTTGTGCTCGAGCACCTCGCCGGGCCCGAAACGGAGCAGGTTGAACAGACCCGCGTCCACCACGAACGCGAGCCCCCCGACGAAGCCGAACCGCACCAGCTCGGCCAGCCGTTCCCGCATGTCCGCCAGCGTAACCAGTGGGCGTCGGGGTGCTCGCCCGTCGCAGGTCCTGGACCCGGGCTGCGCGACGCCGCCGGGCGAGGCATGATGCGCGCGGACGGCCGCCGGGTCCGGCGGTCGAGGCGACGCGAAGGGGATCGGCATGGGCGAGCAGGCGCTGGTCGGCATCATCATGGGCTCGGACTCGGACTGGCCGGTGATGGAGGCCGCCGCCACGGCACTGGCCGAGTTCGGCATCGGGCACGAGGTCGCGGTGCTCTCCGCGCACCGGATGCCGGACGACGTCATCGCCTGGGGCCGCGGCGCCGCTGACCGCGGCATGCGGGTCATCATCGCCGGCGCCGGCGGGGCCGCCCACCTGCCGGGCGTGCTCGCGGCCGTGACCGTGCTGCCCGTCATCGGCGTGCCTGTGCCGCTCGCGAACCTCGACGGCCTCGACTCGCTCCTGTCCATCGTGCAGATGCCGGC
>JAEZBT010000051.1 GCA_023426865.1 Actinomycetes bacterium | reverse complement strand
CCTCGCGCGCGACCGCGAGCGCGTGGTCCGCCCGCGCGGCGCACACGGCGTCGATGCGCTCGACGTCGCCCTGCTCGCTCTGCGCGGCGTCGACGGACCGCCCGTCGAGCACGATCGTCAGGCGCGGCGGCTCGGGGAAGAGCTGCGCGGCGCCGCCGACCTCGACCCGGAGCCGGTCCACCAGGGGTGCGACGGCGGCGTCGTCGAGAGCCCGGAGCGTCGCGCGGATCTGCCGGACGGAGGCGTCGAGGCTGCGTTGCGCGCCCTCGAGGAGGCCGGCGGCACGCTCGGGAAGGGGCTCTCCGCTGCGGGCCTGCTCGAGCTGGAGCCCGGCCGCGAAGAGCTGCTGGATGGCGAGGTCGTGCAGGTCGCGGGCGATCCGGGCACGCTCGTCGGCGAGGCCGGCCCGCTCGTGACCCGCCCGCGCCTCCGCCAGGACGTAGGCCAGCGCCGCCTGCGCGGCGAACGTCTCCGACAGGGCCAGGTCCGCCGGCGCGAACGGCCGGGCTCCCTTGCGACGCAGCAGGACGAGCACGCCCAGGCTCTGCCCGCCCGAGCGCAGCGGGACGTAGAGCGCGGGCCCGAACTGGCGCATCGGGCGCAGCGGGTGCCGCTCCTGCACCGCCGACGGCGTCGCGTCGCCCACCCCGGTCTCGAAGACCTCGATGGACCGGGCCCCCGGCGGCATCGCGAGCCCCAGCAGCTCGTCCGCGGCGTGGCCGTCGACGATCTCCATGACGAGCTCGCCGCCCACGCCCGGCAGCACGAGCGCCGCGGTGTCCGCGCCGTCGATCTCGCGGGCGCTGGCGGCGACCGTGGTCAGGACCTCCTCGGCGTCCGCGCCCTCGAGCAGCATCGCGGTGATCCGCTGGCCCGCGGTGAGCCACCGCTCCCGCCGGCGCTCGATCGCGTACAGCTCGGCGTTCTGGATCGCGACGGCGGCGGCCGCGCCGAGCGCGGTGACGACCGCCTCGTCGTCGGCGCCGAAGCCGCCGGGCTTGTCGGCGAGGTAGAGGTACCCGTAGGTCTCCCCCGTGACCCGCACGGCGGTGCCGAGGAACGGTCCCATCGGCGGGTGCCCCTCGGGCCAGCCGAGGAAGGCCGGATGCTGGGTCAGGTCGTCCAGGCGCAGCACGCCCTCGTCGGGGATCCGGCCCAGGACCCCGATGGCGTGCGGCGGGTGCGCGAGCGCCGCGACCACGGCGCCGGGCACCCCCACCTGCACGAACGTCCGCGAGGCACCACGTTCGTCGAGGATGTTGATGGCGCCGTACCGCGCGCCCGTCATCCGGGTGCTGGCCTCGACGAACCGCTCCAGGAGGCTCGGCAGGTCCAGGTCGGCCGCCAGGGCCAGGACGGCACGCAACAGGTCGGTGGTGGCCTCCGCCCCGTGCCGACCGGCGGATGACGGTGCTGGGTGCCGGTCGGTGACCGACGTGCGTTCACGTGCCATGTCGGTGATCAGTCTAGGACTAAGGTCCTAGCGTCATCGAGGGTGCGGCGCAGGTTCACCCGCTCCGCGGCCGGCCGCTGGTCCACCAGCTGCCCGAGTGCGCGTGCCGCGGGGCCCGGCTGCGCCAGGGGCGTCGGCATCCGCGCCTCGATCCGGTGGCGTCCGACGGTGCTCCGGCCCGCGTCGGACGAGGGTGCCAGACTCGCCCGATGACGCCCGCGGCGCGCACAGTGGTCCGCACCTACCTGGTGCTGGTATCCGGGAACACGCTGGCGACGTCGCTCATCTGGGGCATCAATACGCTCTTCCTCCTCGACGCAGGGCTGAGCAACCTCGAGGCCTTCGCCGCGAACGCGTTCTTCACGCTCGGCATGGTGCTGTTCGAGATCCCCACGGGCGTGGTCGCCGACGCCCGGGGGCGGCGCACGTCCTTCCTGGTGGGCACCGTCGTGCTCGCGGCGAGCACGTACGCCTACCACGCGCTGTGGGCGACGCACGGCCCGTTCTGGCTCTGGGCAGTCGTGTCGGTCGTCATCGGTCTCGGCTACACGTTCTTCTCCGGGGCCACGGAGGCATGGCTCGTCGACGCGCTCGCCTGGGCCGGGTACACAGGGACCCTGGAGCGGGTGTTCGGTCGGGCCCAGGTCGTCTCGGGTGTGGCCATGCTGGTGGGCGCGGTGGGCGGCGGTGCGCTCGCGCAGGCGACGACGCTCGGGGTGCCGTTCCTCGCCCGGGTGGGGGCGCTGCTCGTCATGGCGGTCGTCGCGGCCGGGTGGATGCGCGACCGGGGGTTCTCCCCCGACCGGTCCCTGCCCCCGGGTCGCGCGGCACGCGGCATCCTCACCGCCTCGCTGCGGCACGGCCTGGGCCACCCGCCGGTGCGCTGGCTCATGCTCGCGGCGCCGTTCGTGTCCGGCGTCGGCATCTACGCCTTCTACGCGATGCAGCCGTTCCTGCTGGACCTGTACGGGGACCAGGGCGCCTACATGGTGGCCGGGCTGGCGGCGGCCATCCTCGCGGGGTCGCAGACGGTCGGCGGACTGCTCGCCCCGGGCCTGCGGCGTCTCGTCGCCCGCCGCACGTCGGCGATCGTCCTGGGCACCGTGGCGTCCGCCGGGGCGCTCGCCGCGCTCGGCTTCACGCGCTCGTTCGCCATCGCCCTCGCCCTGCTCGTCGCGTGGGGTCTGGTCGAGGCCGCCGTCCTGCCGGTACGTCGGGCGTACCTCAACGACCTCATCCCCAGCGCGCAGCGCGCCACGGTCCTGTCGTTCGACTCGCTCATGGGCAACCTCGGCGGGATCGGCATCCAGCCGGGCCTCGGCCGCGTCGCGGACCTGCGCGGGTACGGCGGGTCCTATCTCGTCGGCGCGGCGATCCAGCTGCTGGCGGTGCCGTTCATCCTCCTGAGCCGGAGGGAAGGGCACCCGGCCGACCGGGCGAGCTCGGCGGAGGGGGCGACCCGATGAGTTCCGCCGGG
>JAEZBT010000042.1 GCA_023426865.1 Actinomycetes bacterium | reverse complement strand
GGCGTGCCGTGCGCGGCCTCGAGCAGGCGGGTCAGGCCGAGGAGCGCCTCGTCGGGCGAGGCGCAGGTGCCGAGCGCGCCGAGCAGGGGTGAACGGTCGTCCAGCGGCCCGACGGCGGCGCGCAGGGGTTCGTCCGCCAGCAGCCGCTCGGCCCGCTCGGGGTCGGCGAACCCGAGGCGCACGAGGGTGCCCCGCAGCGTGCCCGAGGGTCGGGTGGACGGGCTGGTCACGTGCGCGCCCCGGCGCTCACAGCAGCGGCAGGTACCGCGTCAGCTCGTACGGGGTGACCTGGGCGCGGTAGGCGTCCCACTCCTGCCGCTTGTTGCGCAGCACGAAGTTGAAGACGTGCTCGCCCAGGGTCTCGGCGACGAGCTCGGAGTTCTCCATGATCGTGATGGCGTGCTCGAGCGAGGACGGCAGCGGGTCGATGCCCATGGCCCGGCGCTCGGCGTCGGTGAGCTCCCAGACGTCGTCCTCGGCGCCGTCGGGCAGCTCGTAGCCCTCCTCGATGCCCTTCAGGCCGGCGGCGAGGAGGACGGCGAACGCCAGGTACGGGTTCGTGGCGGAGTCGACCCCCCGGTACTCGACGCGGGTCGAGTTGCCCTTGCCGGGCTTGTACAGCGGCACCCGCACGAGGGCCGACCGGTTGTTGTGCCCCCAGCACACGTACGACGGCGCCTCCGCCCCGCCCCACAGCCGCTTGTAGGAGTTGACCCACTGGTTGGTGATCGCGGTGATCTCCGCGGAGTGCCGCAGCAGGCCGGCGATGAACCGGCGCGCGGTCTGCGACAGCTCCAGCGGGGCGCTGGGCTCGTAGAACGCGTTCCGGTCACCCTCGAAGAGGGACAGGTGGGTGTGCATGCCGGAGCCGGGCTGGTCGCCGAGCGGCTTGGGCATGAACGAGGCGAACAGCCCCTGCTCGAGCGCGACCTCCTTGACGACCGTGCGGAACGTCATGATGTTGTCCGCGGTCGTCAGGGCGTCGGCGTAGCGCAGGTCGATCTCGTTCTGGCCCGGGCCTGCCTCGTGGTGGGAGAACTCCACGGAGATGCCCATGGACTCGAGCATCTGGATGGCCGCACGGCGGAAGTCGTGACCGGTGCCGCGCGGCACGTGGTCGAAGTAGCCGCCGGCGTCGACGGGGACCAGGGGCTTGGCCGGGTCGGCCGGGCCCTCGAACAGGTAGAACTCGACCTCGGGGTGCGTGTAGAAGGTGAACCCCTTCTCCGACGCCCGGGCCAGCGCGCGCTTGAGCACGTGCCGCGGGTCCGCGGCGGACGGCTGTCCGTCCGGCGTGAGGACGTCGCAGAACATGCGGGCCGTGCCGTGGGTCTCGCCGCGCCAGGGCAGCACCTGGAACGTCGAGGGGTCCGGCTTGGCGAGCATGTCCGCCTCGTACACGCGTGTCAGGCCCTCGATGGCGGAGCCGTCGAACCCGATGCCCTCCCCGAAGGCGGACTCGAGCTCGGCGGGGGCGACCGCCACCGACTTCAGGACGCCGAGCACGTCGGTGAACCAGAGGCGGATGAAGCGGATGTCCCGCTCCTCGACGGTGCGGAGCACGAACTCCTCTTGCCTGTCCATGGCGCACATCCTGCTACACCCGTGTTGCCGGGATGTGTCGCCGCGACGTCGACGCTCCCGGAAGCGGCCCGGCGGCGGGCCCCGGAGGCCTGCGCCGCGGGCGTCGCTAGTGTTGCGGCCATGGTCCGGATCGCACTCGCCCAGGTGGACCCGTGCGTCGGGGACGTGTCCGGGAACGCCGCGCTCGTGCTGGAGTGGGCGGCGCGCGCCGCTGACGCCGGTGCCGGCCTGGTCGTGTTCCCCGAGATGGTGCTCACCGGGTACCCGATCGAGGACCTCGCGCTGCGCGACTCGTTCGCGCGCGCCGCGGACGCCTCGCTGGCCCAGGTCTCGGCCGGTCTCGTCGAGCGGGGCCTCGCCGACCTCACCGTGGTGCTGGGCACGCTCGGCCGCAGCGCCCTGCCCGGGCGGGAGGGCCGCCCGACCAACCGCGCCGCCGTCCTGCGCGGTGGCGCGGTCGTCGCGAGCTACGACAAGCACCACCTGCCCAACTACGGCGTGTTCGACGAGTACCGGATCTTCGTGCCGGGCGACGCGGGGTGCGTCGTCGAGGTGCCGCGACCCGGCGGCGGCACCGCGCGCGCCGGCGTCGTGGTCTGCGAGGACATCTGGCGCGACGGCGGCCCGCTGCCCGCGATGGGCGACGCCGACCTGCTGCTCGTGCTCAACGGCTCGCCCTACGAGGAAGGCAAGGTCGGGGTGCGCGCCGAGCTCGCGGCCCGACGCGCGGCGGAGGCCGGTGCGCCCGTCGCGTACGTGAACCTCGTGGGCGGCCAGGACGACCTCGTGTTCGACGGCGGCTCGTTCGTGGTCGGCGTCGACGGGACGGTGCTCGCGCGCGCCCCGCAGTTCGTCGAGCACCTGCTCGTGTGGGACCTGCCCGACGACGGCGCCGCACCGGGCCCCGGCCGCGTCGCCCCGCCCATGGACGCCGACGCCGAGGTGTACGCCGCCGTCGTCACGGGGCTGGCCGGGTACGTCCGCAAGAACGGGTTCCGGTCGGTCGCGCTCGGTCTGTCGGGCGGCATCGACTCGGCGCTCGTGGCCGTCATGGCCGCGGACGCGGTGGGCGGGGAGAACGTCGTCGGCGTCTCGATGCCGTCACGGCACTCCTCGCAGCACTCCAAGGACGACGCCGAGGACCTCGCCCGCCGCATCGGCGCCGACTACCGCGTGCAGCCGATCGAACCGCTCGCGGAGGCGTTCCACGCGGAGCTGGACCTGCCCGGCATCGCCGGCGAGAACCTCCAGGCGCGGATCCGGGGCGTCCTCCTCATGGGCCTGTCGAACGTCGAGGGGCACCTGGTGCTGGCCACGGGCAACAAGTCCGAGCTGGCGGTGGGCTACTCGACGATCTACGGGGATGCGGTCGGCGGCTTCGCGCCGCTCAAGGACGTCGACAAGTCACGGGTCTGGGCGCTGGCGCGCCGGCGCAACCAGGCGGCGCTGGACGCCGGCGAGATCCCCCCGATCCCGGAGAGCTCGATCACCAAGCCGCCGTCGGCCGAGCTGGCGCCCGGTCAGATGGACACCGACTCGCTGCCGCCGTACCACCTGCTCGACGAGGTGCTCGACGCGTACGTCGAGCACGCGGAGGGCCGCGACGAGCTGCTCGCCCGCGGCTTCGACCCGGCCGTCGTCGACCGGGTCCTCGCGCTGGTGGACCGCGCGGAGTGGAAGCGCCGCCAGTACCCGCCGGGCCCCAAGGTGACCGCTCTCGCGTTCGGGCGCGATCGCCGTCTGCCCGTCACCAACCGCTGGCGTGAACCGAAGGGAGACCCCCGATGACCGATCAGCAGGGGCCGCAGGCGACCCCCGAGCAGGCGCCCAAGCCGCGCCGCGTGCGCGTGCACCACCTGCGCGAGGCCAAGGAGCGCGGCGAGAAGATCACCATGCTCACGGCCTACGACGCGCCCACCGCGCGGATCTTCGACGAGGCCGGCACCGACGTGCTGCTCGTCGGCGACTCCCTCGGCGACAACTTCTACGGGTACGCGAACACCCTGCCCGTGACGCTCGACGAGATGGTCCACCACGCGCGCGCCGTGGCAGGGGCGACCCGGCGCGCGCTCGTCGTCGCCGACCTGCCCTTCGGCAGCTACGAGGACTCCCCCGCCCACGCCTTCGCGTCCGCCGTCCGGCTGATGAAGGAGGCGGGCGCGCACGCGGTGAAGTTCGAGGGCGGCCGACGCGTCGCCGACCACGTGCGGCTCCTCACGTCGTCGGGCATCCCCGTGATGGGTCATCTCGGCTTCACGCCGCAGTCGGAGAACGTCTTCGGCGGCAAGCGGGTCCAGGGCCGCGGGAACGACGCCGCCGAGCGGCTGTCGGAGGACGCGCTCGCGCTGCAGGAGGCGGGGGCGTTCGCCGTCGTGCTGGAGATGGTGCCCGCGCCGCTGGCCGCGCGGATCACCGAGATCCTGACCATCCCGACGATCGGCATCGGCGCCGGCGCGCAGTGCGACGGCCAGGTGCTGGTCTGGGCCGACATGGCCGGCCTGTCCACGTGGACCCCGCGGTTCGCCCGGCAGTTCGGCAACGTGCGCGAGGAGATGGCCCGCGCGGTCACGGCCTACAACGCCGAGGTGCGGGGTGGGACCTTCCCCGACGACGCGCACAGCTTCCTGGAGTAGGCCGCGCCGGACTGACGTCGGTCCGGCGCGTCAGGGTGCGGCGGGGCCGGCGTCCTTCGGCCAGTCGTCGTCGTTCCAGCGGCGGTCCTCCTCGTCCCACGCCTCGTTGCGCGCCGCCGCGGTGTCGAACGCGTGCTGCGCCGCCTCGCGCGTGGGGTAGGGCCCCATCCGCTGGGCGCCCGGGCTCCCGCGCCCCTGCTCGACGGACCCCGTGGCCAGGTCCACCCAGTACTCCTGCGCCTCGCCGCTGCGCCACTGCCCGAACCAGCGCCGCATCGGTCCGCCCCGGTCTGCCATGAGTCCCCTCCGCGCTCGGCCGCACCCTCCTTCCGTAGACTGCCAGTCATGTCGATGATGCACGCGCCGGCGGGCACGCTCCGCCCCGGGACCGTCTCCCCGCTGAGGTCGGTGCCTGCCGGAGTCCCGTTCCCCGAGTACGTCGGGCGGGACCACGAGCGCCAGGTGGGCGGCCTGATCAGCGACGCAGGGACGGTCGAGCGGATCCGCCGCGCGGGCCGGGTCGCCGCGCAGGCGATCGCGGAGGTCGGTCGGCACGCCCTCCCGGGTGTGACGACCGATGAGCTGGACCGGATCGGGCACGAGTTCATCTGCGACCACGGCGCGTACCCCTCGGCGCTGCGCTACCGACCGCACCCGTCGTCGGTGGAGTTCCCTAAATCCATCTGCACGTCGGTGAACGAGGTCATCTGCCACGGCATCCCGGACTCGACGGTGCTGCGCGACGGCGACATCGTCAAGATCGACGTCACCGCGTACCTCGACGGGGTGCACGGCGACTCCTGCGTCACCTTCCTCGTCGGCGAGGTCGACGAGGAGTCCCGCCTGCTCGTGGAGCGCACGCGAGAGTCGCTCGACCGTGCGCTCAAGGTCGTGGCGCCCGGCCGGGAGCTCAACGTCATCGGGCGGGTCATCGAGCGGTACGCCGCGCGGTTCGGCTACGGCGTGGTCCGCGACTTCACCGGGCACGGCGTCGGGGAGATGTTCCACTCGGGGCTCGTGGTGCCCCACTACGACGCCGCGCCGCAGCACGCGACAGTGATGGAGCCGGGCATGGTGTTCACGATCGAGCCGATGCTCAACCTCGGCAGCCACGAGTGGGAGATGTGGGACGACGGCTGGACCGTGGTCACCCGGGACAAGAGCCGCAGCGCGCAGTTCGAGCACACGCTGGTCGTCACCGAGACCGGCGCCGACGTCCTCACGCTGCCATGAGCGCCCTCCGGCAGGGCCGCCCGATGCATGCGTTCGGCATCGACATCGGGGGCAGCGGCATCAAGGGGGCTCCCGTCGACCTGCACGACGGCGAGTTCACGGCCGACCGCCTGCGGATCCCGACGCCGCAGCCCGCCACACCCGAGGCCGTCGCCGTGACGGTCGCCGAGCTCCTGGGCTCGTTCGACCTGCCGATGGACACCCCGATCGGGCTGACCTTCCCCGCGGTGATCCAGCACGGGGTGGCCCGGACCGCCGCGAACGTGGACGACTCGTGGATCGGCACCGACGTCCCGGCGGTCATCCGCGAGACCACGGACCGCAAGGTCGTCGCCGTGAACGACGCCGACGCCGCCGGCTACGCCGAGACGCTCTTCGGCGCCGCCAAGGGGGTGTCCGGGACGGTGCTCGTCGTGACGCTGGGCACGGGCATCGGCTCGTGCCTTGTGGTGGACGGGACGCTCGTGCCCAACACCGAGCTCGGCCACCTGGAGGTGGACGGCGCAGACGCCGAGACCCGCGCGTCGGACGCGGCCCGCGAGCGCGAGGCCCTGAGCTACCCCGACTGGGCGCAGCGCCTGCAGCGCTACTTCCGCGCGGTGGAGGACCTGCTCTGGCCGGACCTCATCGTGGTCGGCGGGGGGGTCAGCAAGCGGCACGAGCAGTTCCTCCCGCTCCTGGACCTGCGCACCCCGATCGTGCCGGCGGCGCTGCGCAACGCGGCGGGCATCGTGGGCGCGGCGGCCCTGGCGGCGACACCCGCGGCGCTGGGCTGAGGGCCGGGACCGACGATGACGCGGGGGCCGGAGGGGGCGGGCGGCGTCCCGTTCGGCGACCTCTTTGCGATCTTCCAGCCCGGCATCGAGCACCTCGTCGAGGAGAAGGAGCGTCAGCGGCTGGACATCGTGCAGCGTGAGGACGGCGACCCGCCCTGGGAGATCGACCTCGACGCCGGCACCGCCGTCCTGCGCCGGCCGACGACCTCGGGCGGCGAGCAGTGAGGCTGCTCGCGGACGTGGCGCCAGGCGTAGCGGTCGCCACGGCGGAGATCTGGGCCACGACCAGCACACTCGTCGCCGGCTCGGACGGGTCGTGCCTCGTCGTCGACCCGGGCGTGAGCGTCGCCGACCTGACGGACCTGGCCGAGGCCGTCGCCGCGCGGGGCTGGCGCGTCGCCGCGGGCTTCTCCACGCATCCCCACTGGGACCACGTGCTCTGGTCGGCGCGGCTGGGCGACGCCCCGCGCTGGGCGACGCCGGTGGCCTGCGCGGTCGCGCGCGAGCAC
>JAEZBT010000469.1 GCA_023426865.1 Actinomycetes bacterium | reverse complement strand
GTCCACGACCGCCCCCCGCGCCCCGTCGAGGGCCTCCTGGGTCGCGTCGGGAGACGCGCCGACCCCGGCGGCCCGCCGCGCGGACGCGATCCCCGCGGCCGTGTGCCGGGCGGTGCCGCTCGGAGCGTCGACCTTGTCGGGATGGTGCAGCTCGACGACCTCGACGGACTCGAACCACCGCGCCGCCCGGGCCGCGAACGCCATCGTCAGGACGGCGCCGAGCGCGAAGTTCGGGGCGACGAGCACACCCACCTGCGGTGCGCGGGCCAGGTGCTCCGCGAGCCGGCGCAGCGCCGCCTCGTCCCAGCCGCTCGTGCCGACGACCGCGTGCACCCCCAGGTCGACGAGCGCGTGCACGTTCGCCTGCGTGACGTCGGGTCGCGTGAAGTCGACGGCGACCTGCGCGCCGGCCGCGCGGACCTGGGCGAGGTCGTCCTCGGCGTCCAGGGCAGCGACGAGCTCGAGGTCCGGCGCCGCCTCGACGGCCGCGCACACGGTCGCGCCCATGCGTCCGGCGGCGCCGAGCACCGCGACAGGGATCCGTTTCACGGCGCCACAGTAGCGGCCCTGCGAAGTCAGTCCTCGTCGGCGAACGGCCCGACCCGGACGACCGAGCGCGGCTGCGCGGCGAGCTCCGCGGCGAGGACGCGCACGTCCTCGGCGGTGACCGCCTGGATCCGGGCCAGCGACTCCGCCTGACTGAGCAGCTCACCGTGCACGAGCTCGGCCTTGCCGAGCCGAGTCATGCGCGAGCCGGTGTCCTCGAGCCCGAGCACCAGGCCGCCGGACAGCTGCCCGATGGCGCGCTCGTGCTCGGCGGGCGTGATGCCGTCCGCGGCGAACCGCTCCCACTCGCTGTCGAGCAGGGTGACCACCTCGCCGACCTTCGACGGGGCGCACCCCGCGTAGAGGCCGAGAAGACCGGCGTCGGCGTGGCCGGAGGAGAACGCGTACACCGAGTACGCGAGCCCGCGCTTCTCCCGGATCTCCTGGAAGAGGCGCGAGGACATCCCGCCGCCGAGCACGGTGGTCAGGACCGAGAGAACGAAGCGACGGTCGTCGCTGGACGCCAGCGACCGCCCGCCGAGGATGACGTTGGCCTGCTCGGTCGCGCGGTGCACGACCAGCTCGGTCGCCACCGTCTCGATCGCCGCCGGCGACGTGTCGCGCCGGTCGACCGGCCGCGCGTCGGGCGCGAGCTCCCAGCCGCCGGCCCGGACCGCCGCCAGCACCTGAGCGCAGAGCGCGTCGTGGTCCACGCCGCCGGCCGCCGTCACGACCAGCGTGGACGGGACGTAGTGCTCGACGTAATGCGCGTGCACGGCGGAGCGCGGGACCGCCCTGATCGACGAGGGGGTGCCCCCGATCGGCCGGCCGAGCGGGTGGCCGCCGAGCACGGCGGCGGCGAACTCCTCGTGCGCGACGTCCGACGGGTCGTCGTCGTTCATCGCGAGCTCTTCGAGGATGACGCCGCGCTCGATCTCGAGCTCGCCCTCGTCCAGCAGCGCCGCCGTGACCATGTCCATGATCACGTCGACCGCCATCGGGACGTCCGTGTCACGTACCCGGGCGTAGTAGCAGGTGTGCTCCTTGCCCGTGGCCGCGTTGGCCTCGCCGCCGACGGCGTCGAACGCCTCGGCGATGTCCATCGCGGTCCGGGTGGGCGTGCCCTTGAAGAGCAGGTGCTCCAGGAAGTGCGTCGAGCCGTGGTGGCCGTCGCGCTCGTCCCGCGAGCCCACGCCGACCCACGCACCGACGGTCGCCGACCGCAGCCCGGGCATGTGCTCGGTGAGCACCCGGATCCCGCCGGGCAGGACGGAACGGCGCACGATGGCGCCGCCGTCCTGCTCGGCGGTCAGCTCTGCGCCCGGCTCACCGGGCACGACGAGTGGGAGACCCAGGGGCATCAGTCGTCGGACGGCTCGCCGGCGGACTCGCCCTCGGCGGGCTTCTCCTCCTCCACGACCGCGTGCAGCGAGAGCTTGCCGCGCGGGTCGATCTCGGCGATCTCGACCTGGACCTTCTGGCCCACGGCGAGCACGTCCTCGACGTTCTCCACCCGCTTGCCGCCGACGAGACGGCGGATCTGCGAGATGTGCAGCAGGCCGTCCTTGCCGGGGGTCAGCGAGACGAAGGCGCCGAACGTGGTGGTCTTCACGACGGTGCCGACGTACCGCTCGCCGATCTCGGGCATCGTCGGGTTCGCGATGGCGTTGACCATCGCGCGGGCGGCCTCGGCCGACGGGCCGTCGACGGCGCCGATGTAGACCGTGCCGTCGTCCTCGATGGTGATGTCGGCGCCGGTCTCGTCCTGGATCTGGTTGATCATCTTGCCCTTCGGGCCGATGACCTCGCCGATCTTGTCGACGGGGACCTTGACGGCGATGACGCGCGGGGCGTTCGGCGACATCTCGTCGGGCGTGTCGATCGCCTCGTTGATGACGTCGAGGATCGCAAGGCGAGCCTCCTTGGCCTGGGTCAGCGCGCCGGCGAGCACGTCGGCGGGGATGCCGTCGAGCTTCGTGTCGAGCTGGATGGCCGTGACGAACTCGCGCGTACCGGCGACCTTGAAGTCCATGTCGCCGAAGGCGTCCTCGGCACCGAGGATGTCGGTGAGCGCCGCGTAGCGGGGCTCACCGTCGACCGTGTCGGAGACGAGGCCCATGGCGATGCCGGCGACCGGGGCGCGCAGCGGCACACCGGCGTTGAGCAGCGAGAGGGGCGCGGCGCAGACCGAGCCCATCGACGTCGAGCCGTTGGAGCCCAGCGCCTCGGAGACCTGGCGGATCGCGTAGGGGAACTCCTCGCGCGCGGGCAGCACCGGCACGATCGCGCGCTCGGCGAGCGCGCCGTGGCCGATCTCGCGACGCTTCGGCGAACCGACACGACCGGTCTCACCGGTCGAGTAGGGCGGGAAGTTGTAGTGGTGCATGTACCGCTTGCGCGTCTCGGGCGACAGCGAGTCGATCTGCTGCTCCATGCGGAGCATGTTGAGCGTCGTCACACCGAGGATCTGGGTCTCGCCGCGCTCGAACAGCGCCGAGCCGTGCGTGCGGGGCAGCACCTCGACCTCGGCCGA
>JAEZBT010000467.1 GCA_023426865.1 Actinomycetes bacterium | reverse complement strand
CCGTCGACCCGGGTGACACCGCCGTCGTCGAGCCGATCGCCGCGGCCCCCACCACGCCGGCCCCCGAGGTGTCGCGCGTCGCGGAGCCGGTGCGCGAGGAGCCCGAGAGCGCGACGGCGCCGCGATGGGGGAGCGTCACCCCGGGCCAGGGGTGGACGCCCACGCAGCGTCCGGCCCCGGCCCGCGAAGCGGCCCCCGTGGAGGAGACCGACGAGGAGGAGCTTGCGGAGCCCCCGCGGCACCCCTACACCTGGCTGCACATGATCGTGCTGGTGCTGGTGGCGTTCGTCCTGGGCATGCTCATCTTCGTGGTGCTGCTCAACGACTCCGGAGGGGCGGCGCAGGGCGCCGGGACGGTCGGCGACGTCGTCGCGTGGTCGCGCGCGGCTGCGCAGGTGGCGACCGGGATGGGGGCCTGATGGCGGCGTCCGAGCGGGCGATCGAGCTCGCGTTCGTCGCCGCGCGCGCCGCGTCGGACCGCAAGGCCGAGGAGATCATCGCCCTCGACGTGAGCGACCGGCTCGTGCTCACGGACGTCTTCGTCATCGCGTCGGCGTCCAACGAGCGGCAGGTCGGCGCCATCGTCGACGCGATCGAGGAGGCCATGCTCAAGGCGGGTGCGAAGCCCGTGCGGCGCGAGGGCGTGCGTCAGGCCCGGTGGGTCCTCCTGGACTTCGTGGAGGTCGTGATCCACGTCCAGCACGCCGAGGACCGCGTGTACTACGCGCTCGAGCGACTCTGGTCGGACTGCCCGGTGGTGGAGCTCCCGCCCGACGCGCGGGGCGGCGACGGCCACGAGGGCGGCGGGCAGGCGACGGTCGCGTGACCGCCGGCACGATCATCTGCTGGCGGCACGGACGCACCGCGTACAACGCCAGCACGCGCATGCAGGGCACGATCGACATCCCGCTGGACGAGATCGGGCAGTGGCAGGTGGAGCAGGCGGCGCTGGACCTGTGGCGCCGGCACGCCCCGACGAGGATCGTCGCGTCCGACCTCGGGCGCGCGCGGGCGACCGCGCAGCAGCTCGCGGACCTTGTCGGGATCGAGGTCGGGGTGGACGCGCGGCTGCGTGAGCGGTCCTTCGGGGAGTGGGAAGGCCTGACCGCCGAGGAGATCGCCGAGCAGTGGCCCGAGGAGTTCGCGGTCTGGCAGCGCGGCGGCGACCCGAAGCGCATGGGCGCGGAGACGCGGGCCGCCGTCGCGGAGCGGTTCAGCGCCGCCGTGCGCGAGCTCGCCGCGCCGATGGCGCACGACGACACGCTCGTCCTCGTGTCCCACGGGGCGGCCGTCTCCCTCGGGCTGACGGCGTTGCTCGGGCTCGACGCTGTGGACTGGCGCGGCCTCGTCGGGCTGCACAACGCGCACTGGTCGGTGCTCAAGGCGAGCCGCGGCGACGCCTGGCCCGCGTGGCGGCTGGAGGCCCACAACGTCGGGCCGAGCGTGAGCGTCGCGGACTGGAACGCGGGCGTGCCGGCGGAGAACCTGCCGTCGTCGGCCGCCGACGCGATGCGGGCCTGAGCGGGGGAGCGGCCCGGTGCGGGACAGGGCCGATCGAGGGCCGATCGGATTTCCGCCAGGGTCTGCTCGTCGCGTACACTTCACGAGGCCCTTCGGGGTCGCGGGGCTGTGGCGCAGCTGGTAGCGCACCTGCATGGCATGCAGGGGGTCAGGGGTTCGAGTCCCCTCAGCTCCACTCAGGACGACGGCTTGCGAACCGCGAGTCGTCGTCTGCCATGTTCGGCTCCTCTCGTCGGTTCAGCGGGAGGGTACCGGGCGGCGAGGACACGATCGAGCCGTCGGTACCCATGCCCAGCGACTCGGAGCTCTGGGCTGGTCGGCGCCCGCGCCCGGGGAGCCCAAGAAGTTGACCGTGCGCAACACCGTGCCAGCCGAGGGCAGCGAACCCGCGGGCGGCTACCCCAGTGCCCTGCGCCCCGGCGCGATCTCGCCCGATCGGTGCAGAGGGTCTCCTAGGGCCGCCTGAGCCGCCACACTCGGGTCGGGCGTCCCCAAGGGGAGTGCGTGTCGCGATCGGGGATGAAGCCGCAACGGCGATGTACGCGGAGCGCCGGCGCTCGCTCGTCCTCGAAGTCGTTCACGATCTCCTCGACCCCGGTGTCCTGCCAGATCCGCTCGATGAGCAGCCGCAGGATCTGCTCACCTTGTCCGCGACCCCGGTACCTGGGGACGACGTTGAGCCCGATGTGCGCAGCGCGGTCGGGCTTGACCGTGTAGTGGGCGTGGCCGATGAACTCCCCGGTGTCGGTGTCCCGGACGTAGGAGTAGCCCTGGCGATCCGCCGGCAGCGCCAGTCGTTCGGCGAACCCGTCCCACTCGCTCTCAGGCCACTCGATGCAGCCCGTGTCGCGGTCGTAGCCGTGGTAGCTCACGTCCCAGCCGGCGTTGAACGCCATGAGCTCGGCATCGCGCATCCACGTCTGTCGAACGCCGAACTCCGCCCGCGTGGGGACGTGGAACTCGAGCACGTCGGCGAGCCTATGGCGCCCAGCGCTCACCAGCGACGCGATTTGGTCATGACGCGATCCCCGCGCTGGGGCGCCCCACTTCCATGCCGCCGGGGCGCCACGGGTCCTCGTCCGCACGCACTGACTCAGCCGCGGCCGGAGCAGGCGGCCTCGCCCTGGACGACGCGCACCCTACGTCGAGGGGTAGGGCAGCTGAGGCTGCCCGGCGGCTGCCATCAGGTCCTCGTACTGCTTGAGCAACTCTGCGGATCGGGTCCCGTCGACGTGGCTCGAGAGAGTGTCGCCCTGCACCATGAGGCCGGGGAAGCGGCGTCCCGGCTGGAGGAGCAGCTGGGTGTTGCCAGCCCACACCAGCCGGACGGGTGGCTCCAGCGGCTCCGCAGGCTGGGGAGCGCCCTGCACCCACCAGTCCACGGAGGCGGTGGTGGCTTCCAGGCGGTCGAGACGGTCCAGGACGTACTGCACGATCGTCGCCGGCAGACGAACCTCGTGGTCCTGGATGTAGTGCGCGAGCCCCTCGGGCCAGAGCAGGACGCCGTCGGTGTACTCGCTCACACCGTTGTGCCTGCCGCAGAACCGGCATGGGGACGGGCCCATGTAGAGGCGCAGGTAGGTGCCGCGCTTGAAGTACAGCTCGACGGCGAACCGCTCTCGTTCGTCCCAGTCCGGGTCGACGAGGTCATGCGGGTCGGGGTACTCCGGGTGCTCGTCGTTGCGCCAGTACCCGATGAGCTGCAGGTCCACGTTCGCTCGCCCCTTCGCATCGTCCCGTCCGGGTGGAGCATCGCACGGTCCCGGTGGCATCGGTGCGCGCTCGAACGTCCCACGCTGCGGTCCTCACCCCGGGGTCGCTGGGTCGTACCCGTACAGGCGGATGACGATGTCGATGTCGTCGTGGTCCCGGACGGTGACCCGGTCGACGAGGGTGGCGAAGACGTCCTTGCGGACGGCTGGCTCGCCGGAGCGGATGGCCTCGCGCAGGCTCGCACGCAGGTGCTCCAGCTGGTCCGGTGACGGGGTGGTCGGCGGGGACGGGGCTGCCAGTCGCGTCTGGAGGTCCTCGAGCTGGGCGCTGAGGGCGGCGATGTCCTCGTCGAGCTCGGCGGCCCGGTGTTCGTACCGGGCGGCGGACAGGCGGTCGGCTTCGTAGTCGTCCTGGTACTTGGCGCGCAGGCGCGGCGCCTTGCCCAGGGCCGCGCGCACGGACGTGGCCTGCTCGGTGAGCGGTTCGACGGCGGCGGCGTGCTCGGCCTGGTGCGCGGCGATGGCCTCGTCGAACAGGGCCGGGTCGGCGTAGGCATCCAGGACGCGGCCGGCGACGAGCTCCTCGAGCTCGACGGCGGGAAGGTTCGGTCCCGTGCACGTGTGGGCGCCGTAGCGGCGCGCGGAGGCGCACGTGTAGTACCGGACCCGGGCTCCGGTGCGTGAGGTCCCAGCGGTGCCGACGTACGCTCCGCCGCACCGACCGCAGCGCACCACCCCGGACAAGACGTTCACCCCACGTTGCCGTGCGGCGACGGCTGGCTGGCGCAGCTGCTCGCGGCGCCGCTGCGCTCGCTGGAACAGGGCCTCGTCGATGAGCGGCCCGTGCTTGCCGGGATGCCAGGAGTCCACGTGCCACAGCTCGCCGATGTAGGTGCGGTTGCCCAGGACGTGGTTGACCGCGCTGGCCGACCAGGGCCGCCGGCCAGGTCCGGGCACGTGGGCGTCATTCAGCGCCGCTGCGATGGCCCGGGTGCCCAGGCCGTGGTCGGCGTAGTCGGCGAAGATGCGCCGGGCGATGGCGATGGTGTCGGCGTCGGCGATGACGACGCCGTGCTCGTCGGTGGTCAGGCCGTACCCGACGCGGCGGGTCAGGGGGATGCCACGGGCAATCTTCGCCGCGTTGCCCCGGGTGATGCGGTCGATGATGCTGTTGCGCTCGAACTCGGCGAAGACGCCCTGCACCTGCAGGGCCAGGCGCCCGGTCGGGGTGGACGTGTCGATGGGGTCCGAGGCGGAGACGAACGCGACCCCTTGGGTGGCGAGCTGGTCGAGCGTGGCGGTCAGGTCCGCGACAGAGCGGGACCAGCGGTCGATGCGCGCTACCGCGACCACGTCGAACAAGCCCGCGGCAGCGTCGGCCAGGAGCTGGCGCAGTCGCGGCCGGCCAGCCACATCCTTCCCGGAGGCGCGCTCTTCGTAGTCGGCGACGACGACCCACCCGGGCCGGGCGCTGACCATGGCTCGCAGGGCAGCGGCCTGGGCGTCCAGGGAGTACGGCTGGTTGCCCTCGTCCGTCGAGGCCCGTCGGTACAGCGCGACCCGCGTGACGGCTTCGCCACGCGTAGTCCGGGTGGCCTGGTTGCGGTTGCGGCTCAGCTGGCCGCCTCCTTCGTCGCCGGGACAGGGGCGGGCGGCAGCAGCCGGGCGAGGGCGGCGACGGCCGCCATGTGCTGGTCGCCGGCCAAGGGGACGACGTGGACCCGCTCCAGCCGCAGCGGTCGGCGGCGAGCGGGTGCCTTGGTTGGGCCCGGACCTGCGGGCGGTGACATCAGCGCCACGCACTCACCTTGCCGGTGCAGGCGAGTGGGTCAGTGGGGCTGACCTGCGCCGATGCGTCTCAGGCGTCGATCGGCGGGAGCGTCAGGCCGTGCTCGTCCAGGGTGGCCTCGACGGTGGCGTACGCGTGGATGAACCCCGGGAGCCCTCCCGCTGGCCAGTTCTCCACGATGACGTCGACGTGGTGCACATCGCCGACCGGGCGGGCGATCGCCGGGTTGGGCAACGACCCCACGTGCAGGCTCGGGAACCGCGCCTGGAGCACTTCGATCCACGTGCCAGCGGTGCGCGGGTCGGCCGGCGGTCCGGCTGCGAGCCACCCCTCGATGTCGGGCGCCGGCACGGGCCCGCCCATGAGGGTGCGCACGGCGTGACGCACCAGCCCGAAGAACGCCTCACCCTGGGCGGGATCCCAGCCCGCGACGGCGTGGATCGCGTACCAGGCACCCCGCGCGTCGAGCAGGGCAAGGTGCGCGTCGAGGTTGGGCACGGCGCCGAGGTGGGTGGCGATCGCGCGACGCAGGCGCGCGGCGGCGAGTTCGTCGACTGGCCCTGCCTCCGGCGCCGAGCCGATCACGGCCCCCACGGGCCCACACGGGAGCTGCGCGTGTGCCGATCCCGGTGTCCGCTCGGTCACGGCAGGCTCTTGGCGTTGCGGGTTGCCATGCGCTCACCGTGCTCACCAGCTCGTGTCCGACACTGGCCCAACGTGATCGACACCCCTCGCGCGCCGGGACGAGACTGTGCGCGTGAGAGCACCAGTGATCCCCGGAGACGGCTACGAGCTCCGAGCACTCGAGCCCTCCGATGCGGCCGCGTGGAAGGCCGGCGAGGACCCGGAGCAGATGCGGTGGTTCGAGGCCCCGGGTCCGTCACCCATGGAGAACGTCATCGCCGCGATCCACCGGTGGCAGGCCGGCTGGGACGACGACGGGCCCGTGTGGCAGTGGGGGATCTGGGTCGAGGGGCAGCTCGCCGGTGGCGTGGAGCTCAGCGCCCGCAAGGACGGCACCGCGAACGCGTCCTACGTCGTCTTCCCGCACGCACGCGGCAGAGGGCTGGCGGCAGGCGCACTGCGCCTCGCCACACGATGGGGTCTCACACACCTCTGCGTGCCGGCAGTCGTCGCGGTGATCGACGAACAGAACGAGGCATCCAGACGGGTCGCAGTGCGGGCCGGGTTCACCCCCGACGGGCCGGCCGAACCGTGGGAGTGCTCAGGGACGGGCGCAATGCTGAGGTACGTGGCCCGGCGCCCGGAGACCGTGGGCGGCCCAGCGAGCCCGGTCGGGGACGACCGTAGCTGCAGCCGTCCGGGGGAGCGATGACGAGAGCCCTGCCAGCGCCGGCCATCGTTCATGACACCGGTTCGAAGCGGCCGGCCGCCGAGAGCACGTAGCGGCCATGACCAACACGTACCAGCTCACCTGAATGGACCAGGCGAGCGAGGCCGTCGGTGATCGCGCGGGCGCTGTACAGCACCCCTCCCTTGCTGACGGCCCCGGCCAAGTCCGTGCGGGTGACCTCGCAAGAACCACCGCCTGAGAGCTGCGTGGCCGCGACGCGCACCGCGTCCGAACTGTGCCGTCTCGGACCGCCGCTCGCGCGCCGCGCTTCCGGTCCCACGCCGTCCGGCCGGAGCGCGTACACACCCGGGCGCAGGCGTGCGACCTGGCCGAACGGCGATGCGGCGTCCTCCTGGAGCGCCTCGCGCACCGAGTTCCGCGAGCGACGCCGTCCCGACGCGCAGATGGCACGGGCGACATCGTCGATCGCGAAGGTCATGACGCCCTGTCGACCGAGGGCGGTGGCGGCGAGATGCACGTCTGCCCGGGCAGGACTGATGCGGCTCTGGGTCCGAAGCGTCTGCTGCGCAGTCAGGGACTGCGCGCGGAACATCGTCGTCACGAAGGCGTCGGTTCGCATGCCGTCGATCCCGGTCCACCGAAAGCGCAGGTCAGAGGCCGTCTCTCGGGTGAGGGGCGGCCTTTGTGCTGCCCGCAGGACTGGTGCGGGGCGGCGTCGGCGGGTCTGCTGCGGGTTGGGTTGACATCTCTTTCGAGGGCTTGGGGCCCTCGGGGAGGATGTCGCTATGCCGAAGAAGTACCCACCGGAGTTCAAGAAGGACGTGGCCGCGGTCGCCCGTCGCGGTGACCTGACCGTCCCGGAGGTTGCCGTCGACTTCGGGGTCTCGCAGGAGTCGGTGCGGCGCTGGATGCGTCAGGCTGAGATCGACGATGGCGTCCGCGAGGGCAAGACCAGCGCCGAGCAGTCCGAGTTGGTCCAGCTGCGCCGCGAGAAGCGCCGGCTGGAGATGGAGAACGAGATCCTGCGCCGCGCGGCGGCGTACTTCGCCTCGGCCACGCTCCCAAAATGAGGTTCCCGCTGGTCCGTGACCTGGCCGCCGAGGGGTTCCCGGTGCGGTTGACCTGCGGGGTGCTCGGGTTCAGCGCCCAGGGCTACTACAAGTGGCTCGCCCGCCCGGTCAGCGACCGCGACCTCGACGACGCCTACCTGACCAACGCGCTGGTCGACGCGCACGGTGATGACCCGGCGTTCGGCTACCGGTTCTTGGCCGACGAGCTCGAGCGCGCCGGCCACCAGGCCGGGGAGCGCCGGGTCTGGCGGCTGTGCTCGAACCAGCGGCTGTGGTCGACCACGGTCCGCAAGGGCCGGCGCGGCTCGGCCAAGCGCCCCGGGCCGGCGGTGCACGACGACCACGTGCGCCGGGACTTCACCGCGGCCGCGCCGAACACCAAGTGGGTCACCGACCTGACCGAGCACCCCACGAGCGAAGGCAAGGTCTACTGCTGCGCGATCAAGGACCTGTTCTCCAACCGGATCGTCGGCTACGCCCTGGCGGAGCGGATGACCGCCGACCTGGCCGTCAACGCCTTGCGCGCTGCGATCGCCCGCCGCCAACCAGGCGGGGTCGTGATCGTGCACGCGGACCGAGGCGCGCAGTTCCGGGCCAGGTCCTTCCGGGCCGTGCTGGTCGCCGCAGGCCTGCAGGGCTCGATGGGCCGGGTCGCCTCCGGCGCGGACAACGCCGCGATGGAGTCGTTCTGGTCGCTGCTGCAGAAGAACGTCCTCAACCGCCAGACCTGGGCCACCCGGGCCGACCTGAGCTACGAGATCGTCTACTGGATCGAGCACACCTACAACCGCCGCCGCCGTCAACGCGCCCTGGGCAAGCTCACCCCGGTCGAGTACGAGCTCGCCTTCGCCCCACAAGCCGCCCGAACCGCAGCATGATCAACCACAACAGGTGTCAACCACACCGACAGCAGACCC
>JAEZBT010000448.1 GCA_023426865.1 Actinomycetes bacterium | reverse complement strand
GTCGTGGAGGACGCCGTGTCGGGCGTCGCCGCGGGGCGGGCGGGCGGCTTCGGCCTGGTGGTCGGCGTCGACCGTGGTGCGGGCGCGCAGGCGCTCACCGAGGCGGGCGCCGACGTCGTCGTGCGGGACCTCGGGGAGCTGATGTGAGCGACGCGCGGACGGACGGCGTGCCGGCCGACCTGACCGACGGGATCGACAGGCTCCGGTTCCCGGTGGACCCGTGGCGGCTCAGTGAGACGTTCTTCGACGCCGACGACCTCGGCCGGACGGAGACGTTGTTCGCCGTCGGCAACGGCTACCTCGGGATGCGCGGGAACCTCGAGGAGGGCCGCGACTGGCACGCCCACGGGACCTTCATCAACGGGTTCCACGAGACCTGGCCCATCAAGCACGCGGAGGAGGCGTACGGCCTGGCCGAGGTCGGCCAGACGATGCTCAACGTCCCCGACCCCAAGGTGATCCGGCTCTACGTCGACGACGAGCCGCTGCTCCTGTCGGTCGCCGACCTGGTCACGTACCAGCGCACGCTCGACCTCGCCGACGGCGTCCTGCGCCGCGACCTCATCTGGCGCACGCCGTCGGGCAACCGCGTGCGGGTGCGCTCGCGGCGCATGGTCTCGTTCACGCAGCGCCACCTCGCGGTGATGACGTTCGAGGTCACCCTGCTGGACAGGCAGGCGCCCGTGGTCGTCTCCTCGCACCTCATCAACCGCGAGGAGGGTCTCGACGAGTACCGCTCGGTCCGCCCGCAGTTCCGGCGCCGCGCCACGGACCCCCGGCGTGCGGACCCGGTCCCGGAGCACCCGCTCATCCCGGTGACCCACTGGGCCGGCGAGGAGCGCACCGTCCTCAGCTTCCGGTGCGCCAACTCGGGAATGACGCTCGCCGTCGCGACCGACCACTTCGTGGAGTCCGAGAACGAGGTCGAGGTGCTCGTCGACGTCGAGGAGCACTCCGCGAAGCACGTGTTCCGGACCTGCGCGGACGTCGGCAAGCCGATCACCATCACCAAGGTCGTCAGCTACCACACCTCGCGCGGGGTCCCGGCGAACGAGCTGGTGGACCGGTGCCGGCGCACCCTCGACCGGGTGCGCCACCTGGGTATCGAGCAGCAGTTCGCCGACCAGCGGACCTGGCTCGACGGGTTCTGGCAGCGCTCGGACGTGGAGGTCGAGGGGCAGCCGGGCGTGCAGCAGGCGGTGCGCTGGAATCTCTTCCAGGTGGCGCAGGCTGCCGCGCGTGCGGAGGGCTCGGGGATCCCGGCCAAGGGCGTGACGGGCAACGGCTACAGCGGGCACTACTTCTGGGACACCGAGATCTACGTCGTCCCGTTCTTCATCTACACGACGCCGATCGTCGCGCGGAACGCGCTGCGTTTCCGCTACACGATGCTGCCGGCCGCCGAGCGGCGGGCCACGAAGCTCACCCAGCACGGCGCGCTGTTCCCCTGGCGCACGATCAACGGCGAGGAGGCGTCGGCGTACTTCGCCGCCGGCACCGCGCAGTACCACATCGACGCCGACATCGCGTACGCCGTGAACCTCTACGCGTGGGTGACGCAGGACGACGAGTTCATGAGCGGCGAGGGCATCGACATCCTCGTGCAGACCGCGCGCATGTGGGCCGACCTGGGCTTCTGGCGGGGCGAGGGCGAGGGCTCGTTCCACATCCACGGGGTGACCGGCCCGGACGAGTACACGACCGTCGTGAACGACAACCTGTACACGAACGTCATGGCGCGCTTCAACCTCCGCTGCTCGGCGTTCGCGGTGCGACAGCTCGAGCGGTGGGCCCCGCACGACCACGCCCGGATGGTGGCCCGGCTCGGGCTGGACCCGGGCGAGGTCGAGGAGTGGGTCCGCGTGGCCGACGCCATGGCGATCCCGTACGACGACCACCTCGGGATCAACCCGCAGGACGCGCAGTTCCACGAGCGCGAGGTGTGGGACCTGCCCAACACCCCGCCGGACAAGCGACCACTCCTGCTCAACTACCACCCGCTGACGATCTACCGGTTCCAGGTGCTCAAGCAGGCGGACGTGGTGCTGGCGATGTACCTCCAGGGCGAGACGTTCACGCCGGAGCAGAAGCGCGCGAACTTCGACTACTACGACCCCATCACCACCGGTGACTCCAGCCTGTCGGCGGTGGTCCAGTCGGTGATGGCAGCCGAGGTGGGGTACCACGAGGTCGCCCTGGGCTACTTCCGCGACACCCTGCTCGTCGACCTGGCGGACCTGCACCAGAACACGGCCGACGGCGTCCACATCGCATCGGCGGCGGGCGTCTGGGGCGTCATGGTCTCCGGCTTCGGGGGCATGCGCGCCCACGACGGGATCGTCTCGTTCGACCCGCGGCTGCCGGCCTGCTGGCCGGGCCTGACCTTTCGGATCACGGTGCACGGGGCCCGGGTGCGGGTCACGGTGCGCCAGGGCGACATCACGATGGCCCTCGAGGAGGGCGAGTCGCTGGCGGTCGAGGTGCGCGGCCGGCGCGTCGACCTGCGCGACGGAGCGCCGGTGACCGTGCCGCTCGACGGTCAGGGGCCCCGCATCGACGGCCGTCCCGACCCGGTGGCGCTGCGGGGCATCGTGCGGTCCGACGGGACCGTCATCACGGCGTCCGTGCCGCACGCCTCCGGTCCGAACGCCTGACGTCTGCGCCGCCGCACGGCGCCGTGGCGTCGGTCACGCCGGGGCAGCCCGGGTGTAGCGCGCGGCCAGGGTGCGCGCCGCCTCCGCGAGCTCGGGCGGGCCGACGATCTCGACGTCGACGTCGAACATGCCGAGCATCGCCGCCAGGCCCACCCACGACCAGGAGCCGGTGACGATGCGGCAGCGGTCGCGGCCGAGTGGCTCCACCAGGGCCTGTCGGCCGGCCCACCGCTGCACCACCTCGGCGTCCGCGTGCACGACGGCCTCGCCGATGCAGGGCCACTGCTGCTGCCCGCCGAGCTGCTCCGCCACGTACGCCACGACGTCGCCGCCCGGGAGGTCGCGCGGGGCGAACCGCGGGCCGGTGGGCGTGCGGGGCGTCATCCGGTCCACGCGGAACGTGCGCCACGCGGAGCGGTCGAGGTCCCAGGCGACGCAGTACCAGCGCCCGCGCCATGTCACGAGGTGGTGCGGCTCGGCCCGGCGCGGCGGTCGGGGCGGCCCGTCCGGATCCTCGCCGGACCCGCCCGCGTAGTCGAACCGCAGCACCTCCTGCGCGCGAACGGCGGCCCCGACGGCGACGAGCCGGTCGATGTCCACGCT
>JAEZBT010000305.1 GCA_023426865.1 Actinomycetes bacterium | reverse complement strand
CGGTCTCCGACTCGGCGACCGCGTCGACGGCCGGCTCGTCGGCCGCCGCAGCCGCCGGTGTCGCTGCCGGGAGCTCCTCGAGCTCGACGCCGCCGGGGACGGATGCCGGCGTGGCGGCCTCCCAGTGCGTGCCGCGCCACTTCGCGATCGCGCGCATGCCGTGGTACATCACCAGGACGGCGGCCGTGCCGATGGCGATGCCCTCGAAGGTGAGCCCGCCGTCGGTGGTGAAGTTGAAGTTCGCGGCGGCGATGATGAGGCCGACGCCCGCCGTCGTGAGGTTGACCGGGTCGGCGAAGCTCACGCGGTTCTGGACCCAGATCCGCGCACCGAGGATGCAGATCATCCCGTAGAGGACGGTGCCCGCACCGCCGAGCACACCTGCGGGGACGGTGCCCACGAGGGCGCCGAACTTCGGCGACAGCGACAGGACCAGCGCGGTCGCCGCAGCGACCCAGTAGGCGGCGGTCGAGTAGACCTTCGTCGCGGCCATGACGCCGATGTTCTCGGCGTACGTCGTGGTGCCCGAACCGCCGCCGACACCCGCGAGCGTCGTCGCGATGCCGTCCGACAGGAGCGCGCGGCCCATCAGCGCGTCGTAGTCCTTGCCCGTCATCGCGGCGACGGACTTCACGTGCCCGACGTTCTCGGCGATGAGGACGAAGACGACCGGCAGGAACAGACCGAGCACGCTCGCGTCGAACTCCGGCGTGGTGAAGTCGGGGAACCCGATCCAGTCGGCCTTGTCGACCGCGTCGAAGACCACCTGGTCCTGGAGGACCGCCGCGACGTAGCCGACGACGACGCCGACGAGGATCGCCAGGCGCCCGAGCATCCCGCGGAAGAAGACCGTGATGAAGGCGATCGCGGCGATCGTGATGATCGCGGTCCACGGCGCCACCTTCACGCTGCCCCACGCGGCCGGCGCGAGGTTGATGCCGATGAGGGCGACGATGGTGCCGGTGACGATCGGGGGCATGACGGCGTCGATCCAGCGGGCGCCCCACAGGTGCACCACGAGCCCGACGACGGCGAGCAGGACGCCCGCGGCGAGGATGCCGCCGAGTGCGACGGACATGCCGCCGTCGGCCATCGCCGCACCGACCGGCGCGATGAACGCGAAGGAGGAGCCGAGGTAGCTCGGCAGGCGGTTGCCGGTGACGAGCAGGAACGTCACGGTGCCGATCGCGGAGAAGAACAACGTCGTCGAGGCCGGGAAGCCCGTGATGGCCGGCACGAGGATCGTGGCGCCGAACATCGCCACCACGTGCTGCATGCCGATGCCGACGGTGCGCGGCCAGCTGAGCCGCTCGTCGGGTGCGACGACCGCACCCGGCGTCACCCGACGCCCATCGCCGTGGACGCGCCAACCGATACTGCTCATGCCGTGACTCCCTCGGTCCGGGGGCCGCAGTCCGAGGACGCTGGAGGGGACGTCGCCGCGCGACCCGGACGAACACTAGCGACCCGCCCGGCGCGCCGAAGTCGGTATGGAATGCTGATTCGCGCGAGTCGACGAACGGTCGTCGGCCGCCCCGAGGAGCGACAGTGAGCGAGCAGGACGCGACCCAGCCCGAACCCGCGACTCCCGACGCCGGACAGCCGTCCGCGGAGCCGCCGATCACCTACCCCGTCGACGCCCAGCAGGCCCCGGCCGCCCCGTACGGCGCCCCGCCGGCCGGGTACCCGCAGCCCGGTCAGCCGCCGGCCGCCTACGCCCAGCCGGGGTACGCGCAGCCCGGCTACCCCGCCGCGCCCGGATACCCCCAGCCCGGGTACCCGCAGCCCGGCTACGCGGCACCCGGGGCCTACGCCGGGAGCGGCTACGCGTACCCGACCTCCCCGCCGAGCAACACGCTCGCCGTGACGTCGCTGGTGCTGGGCATCGTCGGCCTCGTCGTGATCCCGTTCCTCGGCTCGATCGCGGCGGTGATCACGGGCCACATGGCCCGCAAGCAGATCCGCGAGCGCGGCGAGGGTGGCGACGGCCTGGCGGTCGGCGGCCTGGTGACGGGCTACCTCGGCGGGGCGTTCTGGCTCGTGATCGGCGCGATCTTCCTCATCATCCCGATCATGTTCGTGGCCACGAGCGCGACCACCAGCGTGGGCTGAGGCGCCCTCAGCCCACCCTCGGCGCGACCTCCGCGGCCACGAGCTCCAGGTGGTCGAGGTCGTGCAGGTCGAGCGTCTGCAGGTACAGGCGCTGCACGCCCGCGTCGCGCAGCGCGCCGATCCGGTCCACCACCTCGGCCACCGTGCCCGCGACGCCGTGCGCCCGGAGCTCACCCGGGTCACGGTCGATGGCGGCCGCCCGGCGCGCGACCTCGGCGTCGTCGGCGCCCACGCACAGGACGAGGGCGGTCGAGTACACGAGGTCGTCGGTCGGCCGCCCGATCGCCTCGCACGCGGCGCGCACGCGGCCGAAGACCTCGGGGATCTCGGCGATCTCCGGGAAGGGGACGTTGAACTCGGTCGCGAACCGGGCGGCGAGCGCGGGCGTCCGGGTCGGGCCGTTGCCGCCGACGATGACCGGCACCGACGTCGCCCCGGGCACGCGGGCGCCGTCGCGCACCGCGGCCGTCTGGACGGGCTTGGGCAGCGCCGGCGACTCGGTGAGCGCGTGGTGCGTACCCGCGTAGGTGAAGGTCTCGCCGACGGGCGTCTGCCACATCCCGGTCACCAGCTCGAGCTGCTCGACGAGGATGTCGAACCGCTTGGCGGGGAACGGGATGCCGTAGGCCTCGTGCTCGCGCGCGAACCACCCGGCGCCGAGCCCGAGCTCGACGCGGCCGCCCGACATCTGGTCGACGCCGGCGACCTGGATCGCGAGGATCCCCGGGTGCCGGAAGGTCACCGACGACACGAGGGTGCCGAGCCGGATCCGCGACGTCTCGCGCGCGAGCCCGGCCAGCGTCGTCCAGGCGTCCGTCGACCCCGGGAGGCCGGGCCGGCTCATCGACAGGTAGTGGTCGGAGCGGAAGAAGCCGTCGAAGCCGAGCCGCTCGGTCGCCCGGGCGACGGCGAGCAGGTCGTCGTACGTGGCCCCCTGCTGGGGCTCGGTGAAGATGCGCAGGTCCACCGGGACAGTCTGCCGAACGCCGGTCAGGACGCGGCGTCGTCGTCCACCGGGCCACCGTCCGCGGCGTCGTCCGCGGCGTCGTCCGGCGGGACCGTGAGGACCACGCAGCACCGGCCGGGACCCGGGTCGAGGCGGGCCGCGCAGCCGAGCGCCTCGCCGAACCCGGTCAGCAGGGCGAGGTTCATGCCGCAGACCAGGGCCGTGTGGTCGCGCATGAGCGCGTGGAAGGGGCAGTTGGCCAGCGTGACCTCGCGCCCGCGCGCCCGCGGCTCGTACCCCTCGGCGGCGAGCACCTCGACCACCTCGTCCACCGACGCGCGGTCCGCGAGCGCACGGCCGTGGGTCGTCGCCGCGGTGCGCAGGGC